>JBDKJB010000059.1:0-7447 GCA_039796835.1 Pseudomonadota bacterium
TGACCGGGTTGCAACCAGGCCAATGCGGCAGCCAGCTCCGTGAAGCCGGCAGGGCATGCGCAATAGGGGGCGAGTTGCCACCCGCTTTGGCTACCCACCATGCCGCACATTAAAACAGAAGTATTTTCCGTTATCCAATGGCCACAGTTAGCTATCAAATAAGAAGCAAAATCCTGATGAGGAACGTTCAAGACGCCATGCGCAGAGGCGACATGCTGCAGCACCTGCCCATCCGCGCCCAGCAATGCAGCGCGGAACGAGGACGTTCCCCAGTCAACGGCAACAAGCGTCACGCCAGCATGGCCAGCACCTGCGCCGGGCGCGGCAAAGGGTCGACGGCGCCGAAGCCCTGGACACTCAGCGCTGCGGCAGCATTGGCGTAGCGTGCGGCGGCTTGCAGGGTGTCACCCGAGCACAGCCGGGCCAGCAGGTTACCCGCAAAGCAATCTCCTGCTCCGGTAGCGTCGACGGCATTCACAGCATGCGGTGCGACGTGCACAGGTTGCGCACCGCCGTCGTGCACCAGAACGCCTTGGTCGCCGAGCTTCAGGGCAACCTGACGGGGGCCTTGTGCCAGGCTCCAGCGCAGGATGTCTTCAGGGGTCTGCAGGCTGGTCAGCGCCTGCAGATCGTCCAGGCCGGGCAGGAAAAGGTCGCACAGGCCGATGGCTTCCCGCAAGCAGTCGCGCGCGCGTTCGAGTGGCCACAGGCGCAGGCGCAAGTTGGAATCCAGCGACACCTGAGTACCGGCGGAACGTGCAAGGCGCATGGCTTCGAACACGGTGTCGCAGGCACTGGCAGAAATGGCCATGGAGATACCAGACACATGCAACCAGCTTGCCTGGGCAATGGTATCGGCTGCGCTGTTCGCACTGGCCTCCCGACTGTGGAGCCAAGAAGGGGTCATCCGACTGGCGGCGGAACCGGTTCGCAGGTAGCTGAACTCGTGTCCTTTCGGGCCATGCGACACGAAGTAGATGCCGGTGGGGGCGTCTGCATCGGCCTGGACGGCGGAAGCGTCCACCCCCTCCCGCTGCCAGATCTGGCGCAGCATCTGACCAAAGGAATCATTGCCCAGCCGGGTAAGGTAGCCCGCGCGAGCGCCGGCCCGCGCGGCGGCAATCGCCGCGTTGCTGGTGTCGCCCCCGAAGCCCTGGCTGTAATGTGCGTGCCCCGGGTGGGTCTGGTTGAATTCGACCATCGGCTCGCCGAGGGCGACGACGTCGAACTGCCTGTGCATCAGTGGTTGTCCCGTGGCACAAAGGCCCCGCGCTGTCCCACCAGGAAGTCGAGATCAGCACCCTGGTCGGCTTGCAGCACATGATCAGTGTAGAGTTTCCAGTACCCAGAGGCCATCGGTGGCGCAGGCGGATGCCAGGCGGCCAGCCGGTGCTGTAGCTCCTCGTCACTGATGTGCAAATGCAGCTTCCGCCTGGGTACGTCGAGTTCGATCAGGTCGCCGTTTTGCACGATGGCCAGCGGGCCGCCGGCCGCAGCCTCCGGGGCGGTGTGCAGCACCACCGTGCCATAGGCGGTGCCACTCATGCGGGCGTCGCTGATGCGCACCATGTCGGTCACGCCTTTGCGCAGTACCTTGGGTGGCAGCGGCATGTTGCCCACTTCGGCCATGCCGGGGTAGCCCTTGGGTCCGCAGTTCTTCAGCACCAGGATGCAGGTTTCGTCCACGTCCAGGCTTTCGTCGTCGATGCGGGCGTGGAAGTCCTCGATGTTCTCGAACACCACAGCACGCCCCTTGTGCACCATCAGGGATGGCGTGGCAGCGCTGGGTTTGATGACGGCGCCACGCGGCGACAGGTTGCCCCGCAGCACGGCGATGCCGGCCTTGTCTTTGAAGGGTGCGCCAAACGATTTGATGACCCGTGGATCAAAGTTTTGCGCATCGGCGATGTTGTCGCCCACGCTTTGGCCGCTAGCGGTGGGGATGCCAGTGTGCAGCAGATGCTGGATTTCCTTCATCACAACGGGCAGTCCACCTGCGTAGCAGAAATCCTCCATCAGGTGCTCACCGCTGGGCTGCAGGTTGACCAGACAGGGCAGTTCGCTGGCCAAACGCTCGAAATCATCGATCGACAATGGAACACCCAAGCGCCCGGCAATTGCAATCAGATGGATCACAGCATTGGTGCTGCCCCCGATGGCAGCCAAGGTGCGGATGGCGTTCTCGAAGGCCTCACGCGTCAGGATGTCGCTGATGCGCACGTTCGTGCGCACCATGTCTACGATGCGGCGGCCGGCCTGGCGCGCCAGCACGTTGCGGCGACCATCTACCGCCGGGTAGGCCGCGTTGCCCGGCAGGCCGATGCCCAGGGCCTCGACCATGCTGGCCATGGTGCTGGCCGTACCCATGGTCATGCAGTGACCGTGGCTGCGGTGCATGCAGCTCTCTGCCTCGAAGAAGTCCTGCAACTTGAGCGTGCCGGCGCGCACCTGCTCGCTCATGCTCCACACGCCGGTGCCGCTGCCGAGTTCCTGCCCGCGCCATTTGCCGTTGAGCATGGGGCCGCCGCTGACGCCGATGGTCGGCAGGTTGGCGCTCGATGCACCCATCAGGAGCGAAGGTGTGGTCTTGTCGCAGCCCATCAGCAGCACCACACCGTCGATCGGGTTGCCGCGGATACTCTCTTCGACATCCATGCTGGCAAGGTTGCGGTACAGCATGGCGGTGGGACGCAACAGGGTCTCGCCCAGGCTCATCACCGGGAATTCGAGCGGGAAGCCGCCCGCCTCGTACACGCCGATCTTGACCTGCTCGGCCAGGGTGCGGAAGTGGCTGTTGCAGGGCGTGAGTTCGCTGAAGGTGTTGCAGATGCCGATGACGGGGCGGCCGTCGAATTGGTCGTGCGGCACCCCCTTGCCCTTGACCCAACTGCGGTAGGCAAAGCCGTCGCGGTCCTGCCGGCCGAACCATTGCTGGCTGCGCAGACCAGGGCCCACTTGCCCCGGCCTGGATTGCATGCCATCACGAGGTGCAGGGGGAGGTTGGGGCGCGGTGTCTGGGGCTTTGTCGTCAGGGCTGCTCATGGCCATCTCCTCGAAGGTCATTGATGAAAATACTAGGGCGTAAAACCAATGATCGTATGGTAATATGAAAAGCTTTGATGGACGTGTGGCAGAGTCTCTACGCGGAGCGTGACGTGTCAAAACCTGATGTGCTGGTTGTGGCCAAATTGTGGCCTGTGCTGATGAATGCCTTGCAGGCCGAGTTCACCGTCCATGATCGCCTGCACGAGTCCGACCTGGACAAGTTCGCCGAAGTGGCGCCACGCATCCGCGGCATCTGCGGCGGTGGTGAATCTACAGTCGGCGCCGATCTGATCGCGAAACTGCCTGCGCTGGAAATCATTTCCGTCTTCGGCGTCGGTTATGACCGCTATGACCTGTCGGCGGCCCGCGCTCGTGGCATCCCGGTGACGAATACGCCCGACGTGCTGACCGACTGCGTGGCCGACTTGGGGCTGGGCTTGCTCATCAATGTGGCGCGTCGCATGCCGCAGAACGAGGTCTACCTGCGAGCTGGCAAATGGGCTTCATCCGGTCCGGCACCTTTGGCACGCAAGGTCAGCGGGGCACGCTTGGGCATCGTCGGCCTGGGGCGCATCGGCCTGGCCATTGCCAAGCGGGCCGAGGGCTTCGGCATGCAGATCGCCTACACCACCCGCACGGCGCGGGCCGATGTGTCCTACAAGCACTACCCGAGTGCCGTTGCGCTGGCCGCCGAGGTGGATTTTCTGATGGTCATCACCCCCGGTGGCTCGGCCACCAAACATTTGATCGGCGCCGAAGTGTTGGCTGCATTGGGCACGAAAGGCTACCTCATCAATGTGGCTCGCGGATCGGTGGTGGACACCCAAGCCTTGATTGATGCCTTGCAGAGGGGTGTGATTGCGGGTGCCGCGCTGGATGTGTTTGAGAACGAGCCCCACGTTCCAGCCGAGCTGATGGCCTTCGACAACGTGGTGCTGTCGCCACATGCTGCCAGCGCCACAGTGCAAACCCGTCAAGCCATGGCTGACCTGGCCTTTGGCAACCTCAAGGCGCACTTCGGCGGCCAGGCGCTGCTGACCCCGGTCCCGTGAAACGCGCAGGAGCATCCATGGTGAAAAACGTCCACGGCAACACCGTGGATTTGCTGGGTGAGGCCATTGTGGCCGGGCGCTACCCACAGGGCTGCACCTTGCCGCCAGAGCCGCTGCTGTGTGTAGAACTGGGTGTGAGCCGCACGGTGGTGCGTGAGGCCATCAAGTCACTGGTCGCGAAGGGCCTGATTTCGACCGGTCCGAAAGTTGGCACCAAGGTCTTGCCATCCGATCAGTGGAACTGGATTGATGCCCAGGTCATCAGCTGGCAGGTCAAAGCCGGCCTAACGCCAGAATTTGTCCGCGACCTTCAGGACCTTCGTCGCGTGGTCGAGCCTGCGGCTGTCCGCATGGCTGCCAAGCACGCTTCAGCAGACGACATCGAAGAACTTCGAGCCGCGTTTGCCGGCATGGAAGATGCCGCGCACAACGGTGGAGACTACGTGGCGCATGACTTGCGGTTTCACCAGGGGTTGCTGCTTGCCTCACACAACCGGATGCTCATTCAGATGGGCAAGGCTTTGAGTGCGCTGCTGCGCGCCAGTTTTGAAGTTTCCACACAACGCACAGGCGGTCCTGTGAGTTCATTGCCGACCCACAAAGCGGTCATGCTGGCGGTGGCGGCCGGGCAGCCCGTCAAAGCCGAAAAAGCCATCCTTGCGCTGATCGATGGTGCCCAGCAAGACATCGAGAGCATCCTGAATTCGCGTCGCAAATTGCCACGTCCTGCGGCATACGTAGTTTCACGAAAGACGGCGTAAGTCCTAATGTGTTCATACAAGGTGTTTGCAACAATTCCCTTTTCGCTAACCTCTATAAAGGAGAACCTGGAATGAAACTGAAACTGCTGGCCGCAGCCGCCTTGGCTGCCACCGGGGTGCTGACGAGTGGCATTGCAGCCGCTCAGGACAAGGTCACCGTCTGGTGGGCCAAGGGCTTCTACAAAGCCGAAGACGATGCGCTGTTTGCGGCCATCAAGAAGTTCGAGGCGAAATACCCGAAGATCAAGGTTGACCTGTCACTCTATGCCCCGCAGGAAGCCATCCCGAAGGCGGTGGCAGCTCTCGATGCGAACAACCCACCTGATGTGGCATACGGCGATGTCTATGACTTCCAGGTCACAGCCAAATGGGCGTTTGAAGACAAGCTGGAAGATGTGAGCAGCATCATCGACCCGCTCAACTCGAAGTTTGAACCGCGTGCGCTGTCCACCACCTTCCTGTACAACAACGTGGCGCAGAAGCGTGCGTACTACGCCTATCCCATCAAGCAGCAGACCATGCACATCCAGTACTGGAAAGACATGCTGGCCGATGCTGGGTTCAAGGAAAGCGACATTCCGAAAGACTGGAAAGGTTATTGGGATTTCTGGTGTGAGAAAGTGCAAACCGGATACCGTCAGAAAACTGGCAATCGGGCTTTCGGCACGGGCTTCCCGATGGGAGTGGATTCGAGCGACTCGTTTTACTCGTTCCTGACCTTCATGGATGCGCACAATGTCAAGTTGCTGTCCGTGTCCGGCAAACTGAACGTGGACGACCCCGATGTCCGCGCCGGTTTGATCCGCGCCGTCAGCGACTACACCATGGTCTACAGCAAGGGCTGCACCCCACCGTCTTCCACCAACTGGAAGGACCCCGACAACAACGTGGCCTTTCACAACAAGACCATTGCCATGACCCATAACGCAACGATCTCCATCGCTGCGAAATGGCTGGACGACATGAACAACCAGGCTTTGACGCCAGCCCAGCGCGAAACGGCCAAAGCCAACTACGAGCAAAAAATTGCCACTGCAGGTTTCCCGAACAAGCCCGACGGCAGCAAGATGACTTACCGGGCCGCGGTCAAGACCGGGGTGATCTTCAAGGGCGCCAAGAACAAAGAGGCAGCCAAGAAATTTGTGGCGTTCATGCTGGACGAGAGCAACCTCACTCCCTACGTGGAAGGCTCACTGGGCCGATGGTTCCCCGTGACCAAGAACGCGCAGCAAAGCAAGTTCTGGAAGAGTGACGCGCACCGTCTTGCCGTGTACAACCAGTTCATGAATGGCACGAATCCGTTTGAGTTCACCCAGAACTACAAGTTCACGGTGCTGAACAACGAGAACGTCTGGGCCAAAGCCATGAACCGCGTGTTGTCCGAGAAATGGACGGTTGACCGAGCTGTGGACGAGATGATCGCCCGCATCAAGACGGTCGCCAACTGACCAGGACAGCTATGCAGGCGGCTGGGGTCCGTGCCTCAGCCGCCTTTTTTTGATGATTTCAATGTTTTGATGGTCTGATCGAATGAACCAGGCTGCTGCTCTTTCCGTGCCACCTGCCGCCCCGCCTCCTGTACGACGCAAACTTGCTCCGTCCGAATTTTGGGGGCGTTGGATGGTGTTGCCCTATGTGCTGGTGTTTGCTGTGTTTGTGCTGTACCCGGTGATCTACGGGTTGTATCTGGCCCGCCACCCTGAGAGCTATATCAAGCTCTTTGACGATCCGATTTTTTTTCGTACAGCACTCAACACGGTGGTGTTTCTGCTGGTGGCCATCAACCTGAAGATGCTGATTGCCCTCTTCTTGTCCGGCTTCTTTGTCCAGTCCCGTTGGTGGATCAAGCTGTTGGCGGCGCTTTTCATCCTGCCTTGGGCGGTTCCGTCGATTCCCACCATTCTGTCTGTCCGCTTCATGCTGAACCCGGAATGGGGGGTGATCAACAGCCTGATCTTCAAGCTGTTTCGTGTTGACGGGCCGAATTGGTTAAACGATCCCACGTTGGCTTTCACGTTTTCGATGCTCATGCATATCTGGAAGTCTTTGCCGTTCTGGACCTTGATTCTGGTCGCAGGGCGGTTGGCCATCCCGACCGAACAATACGAGGCAGCGTCTGTTGACGGGGCTTCAACGTGGCAAAAGTTCCGCTACATCACCTGGCCGTCGATGCAGACCCTGTACTTCACATCACTGATCCTTTCCATGATCTGGACGCTGGGTGATTTCAACAGCGTGTATCTGCTCACCGGCGGGGGGCCAGCCGACCTGACGCACGTGCTGGCCACCCTGGGCATCAGGTACTTGCGTCTGGACCAAATTGACATGGCCATGGCGTCCATCGTGGTCGCCTTGCCCCTGGTTCTGCCATTGGTGTACGTCATGATGAAGAGGCTGTCGAAATGAGGGCAGATGTATGAGCAAGGGTTTGAGCCTCAAAAAGGTCACGGATGAAGCCAAGCTGCTGCTGGTGGGCATTCCGGTGTTTTTGTGGACGGTGATTCCGGTGTACCACATGTTCCTGTTTGCAATCTCGGAGCGCGACAAGGGCACGTCCGGGCGTCTGTGGCCCGAGAAGCCCACCTTGCA
>JBDKJB010000060.1:0-7425 GCA_039796835.1 Pseudomonadota bacterium
CGCATCTGGGACCTCGGCAGCGAACACAGCCTCTCATTGCCACATGAACGTCTGCTGGCCGGGGGCTGGCCCGATGGCCTGATCCCGCAAGCGGCTTGGCACGCCCTTGAACTGGGCTGCTACGTGGGGGAGCGTTCCCAGGGCTGGGCGTTCATCACACCCTGCCACTGGACTGCGCAGGCCAACAGCATCCTGCTGGCCGACCCGCTGACCCTGCACATCTCTGAAGCCGAGTCCCGCAGCCTGCTGGAGGCCATGAAGCCCTATTTTCTGGAGGACGGCATCCATCTGCGCTTTGACGAACCCGGCCGCTGGCTGGCGCGGTCCGATCTGTTCACCCACCTGCCCACCGCCCACCCGGACCGGGCCGTGGGCCGCAGCCTGCTGCAATGGCTGCCATCGGACCGCGCTGGAGATGCTGGCCGCACCCTGCGTCGCCTGCAGAATGAGATGCAGATGCTGCTGTACAACCACCCGGTCAACGATGCGCGCGCCGCTCAAGGCCTGCCGGTCGTGAACAGCTTTTGGATCAGCGGCACGGGGGCCATGGATCCCGCTGAAGCGCCCCCGTTGCGACAACCCATGCCGCACATGATCACCACATTGCGCGCCCCCGCCCTGCAAGAAGACTGGGCAGCATGGTCCCACGCATGGCAGCAGCTGGACGCTGGCCTTTTTACCGAACTGGCCACCCGTCTGCAGCAGGCAGAAGACATCACCCTGAGCGTGTGCGGTGAACGTGGCAGCGTCACCTGTGTGGCAGGGCGCAAAGCCTGGTGGAGGGGTCTGCGCGGCATCTTCGATAGAAATCGCGGATATTTCCCGAATATCGACGCTCATAGTAAGCTATGAAATTGATAGTTAGACCCACGGCGCCGCGGGCTTCCTTTGTCCTGGAGCAGACCGGCGTGCACCCGCTCTTGGCCCGTCTGTATGCTGCACGTGGTGTTCAGAACCGGGCCGAGCTGGACGATGCGCTGGCACAGCTGCTGCCACCCACATCGCTCAAGGGTATTGACGATGCCGCCGCTCTCCTGGCCGACGCCATTGCCCGGCAGCGGCACCTGTGTGTGGTGGCTGACTACGACTGCGACGGTGCCACCGCCTGCGCGGTGGCTCTGCGCGGTCTCCGGGCTCTGGGCGCCCAGCGGGTCAGCTACGTGGTGCCAGATCGCGTCCGGGACGGCTATGGGCTGACGCCGCCCATTGCGGACCGTGTGCAGGCCCTCGGAGCCGAGGTGCTCATCACCGTGGACAACGGCATCGCCAGCTTTGAGGGTGTGGCACATGCGCGCCGCCTCGGACTGGACGTGCTGGTGACCGACCATCACCTGCCCGCGGCAGACGGTCTGTTGCCAGCAGCCCAAGCCATCGTGAACCCCAACCAGCCGGGGTGCCTGTTCGATAGCAAAGCCCTGGCGGGGGTGGGGGTGATGTTTTACGTGCTGCTGGCCCTGCGCAGCCTGTTGCGCAGCCGAGGCTCCTTCACCGCCCAGACGCAGCCCCGGTTGGACGACCTGCTGCCCTTGGTGGCCCTGGGCACGGTGGCCGACGTGGTGCGACTGGACGCCAACAACCGGCGCCTGGTGGCGCAGGGCCTCAAGCGCGTGCGTGCCGGGGCCATGCCAGCAGGCATGCGTGCGCTGTTTGATACCACCGGTCGTGATCCCACCGTCGCCACCAGCATGGACTTTGGCTTTGCACTGGGTCCGCGCATCAATGCCGCCGGGCGCCTGGCCGACATGACGCTGGGCATCGCTTGCCTGCTGACCGATGAAGCGGCCCGCGCCACAGAGCTGGCCCAGGCGCTGGACGCCATCAACCGCGAACGGCGCGACCTGGAAGCCGATATGCGCGAGCAGGCCCTGGAGCGCGCCGCACAGCTACTCACGCCCGATGCAACCACCGATGCGCCGGCAGCGCTGTGCGTGTCAGACGTCAGCTTTCACGAAGGCGTGGTCGGCATCGTGGCTTCGCGCCTGAAAGACCAGTGGCATCGCCCCTGCTTTGTGTTTGCACCGTCCCAGGCCGACGGCCACGGCGGCACCGAATGGAAGGGATCAGGCCGATCCATTGCCGGTTTTCACCTGCGTGATGCACTGGATCTGGTGGCCAAGCGGCATCCGGGTGCCATCCTGCGGTTTGGCGGCCATGCCATGGCGGCAGGCTGCACCGTGCATGCCGACCAACTGCCTGTGTTCAGCGCCGCGCTGGCCCGGGTGGCAGCCGAATGGCTGGATGCTGCCACCTTGCAGCGCCGCCTGGACACCGACGGCCCGCTGGAACCCGCCTACCGCCGCCTGGACGTGGCCGACCTCTTGCAGCGCGAAGTGTGGGGGCAGGGCTTTGCTCCCCCGCTGTTCAGCGAGGAGCTGGACGTGGTCTCGCAACGCCTGGTCGGCAGTGGCCATTCGGCGCTCAAGCTGCGCCACCACGGCGAAGTGGTCGACGCCATGTGGTTTGGCCGCACCGCTCCCCTGCCCGCCCGCGCACACCTGGCCTACCGGCTGGATGCCGATGCCTGGAACGGCGTGCGCCGCCTGCGCTTCATGGTCGAGGGGATGGAGGAATAAAATCGAGGCGTGACTGACATCCTCAATGCCGACCTGCACTGCCACAGTGTGGTCTCCGACGGTACCCTGCCCCCCGAAAACTTGGCCGCACGGGCCGCCAACAACGGTGTGCAGCTTTGGGCCCTGACAGACCACGATGAAATCGGCGGCCAGGCGCGTGCGCTCGCGGCTGCGCGCTCGCACGGTCTGCCCTATCTCACCGGCACCGAAATTTCGGTCACCTTCATCGACACCACTGTCCACATCGTCGGCCTGGGCTTTGATGCCGACAGCAGCCTGCTGCGTGATGGCCTGGCCCAGACACGTGGCGGCCGCCAGGCACGCGCGCAAGAGATTGCCGCTGACCTCGCCCGGGTGGGCATCCAGGGTGCCTATGAAGGCGCACTCAGGTTCGTGGGCAACCCCGATCTGATCTCGCGAACCCATTTCGGCCGCTTCCTGGTGGAGAGCAGCGTCTGCAAGGACACGAACGAGGCGTTCCGCCGCTTCCTGACAGAGGGCAAGCCCGGTTTTGTGCCGCACCGGTGGGCCACGCTGAAGAACGCCGTTGGCTGGATCCGCGATTCTGGCGGCGTGGCTGTCATCGCTCACCCGGCCCGTTACAAGTTCAGCGCCACCGAAGAATATGCCTTGTTCTCCGAGTTCAAGGCCCATGGCGGGCAGGCGGTCGAGGTGATCACCGGCAGCCACACGGCTGCCGAAGCAGACACCTATGCCAAGGCTGCGCTCGAATATGGCCTGGCCGCATCGCGTGGTAGCGACTTCCACAGCCCAGACGAGTCGCACACGGATCTCGGCAACCTGCCCTGGCTCCCCGGGCAACTGACGCCGGTGTGGGAATTGCTGGAAAACCGCATCCAGTGAGGTCGACTCGATGAGGTCTGCCCCCGTGCCGGGCCGGCACAGTGCGCTCTCTGGCGTAGCTTTTGTGCTGTGCGCCGTGGCCTGCTTCGCCACCCTGGACACAGTCAGCCAGTTTCTATCGGTAAGCGTCCCCATTGCCATGGCCATGTGGTTCCGTTTTGGCTTCCAGGCCATTTCGACGACCGGACTTGCCTGGCGACTGCGCGGGCGGACTGGACTGAGGCCCCAGCACCCTCGATTTCAGTGGTTGCGCGGCATGTTGCTGGTGTCGTCCAGTGCCCTGGCCTACCTCAGTTTGCGTTACACCCCGGTGGCGGAATTCACGGCCATCGTGTCCGTCACGCCGCTGCTCATCACCTTGTTGTCGGCTTTGCGTCTCCAGGAAAAGGTTTCAGTGCTGCGCTGGGCATTGGTCTTTGGGGGGTTCGTTGGCACTCTGATGGTGATCCGGCCTGATGCAGACGATTTTCAGCTCGTCACGCTCCTACCCGTCGCCCTGGTGTTCACCAGCACCGCCTTCCAGTTGATCACCAGCCGCATGGCGCACCTGGAAGACCCACTGATCACCCATGCCTGCACCGGCTGGATCGGCATGGCTTCGGCCACGCTGCTGTTGCCCTGGGTGTGGACGCCGATCACCTCCGCCACGCTGTGGTCCTGCCTCGTTGCTGTGGGTGTGTTTGGAACCGTCGGACACTTCATGCTCCTCATGGCATACCGGCGGGCGCAGCCCGCCCAGCTCACGCCCTACCTTTACGCCCAGGTGCCGTTAGCGGTGGCGGGGGGCTGGCTCGCTTTTGGCAGGGTCCCGGACGGTTGGGGAATCGTGGGCATCGCGCTCATCACGGCTTGCGGTGCATTGGGAACGTGGCTGACTGCCGTGGAAGCCCGTGCCTTCAATCGCAAAACGCCGGACACGGTGATCGAGCCCGTCGAGTAAGCGTCGCATCCCGATCATGGCCCAGCTGTTTGAAGTTCATCCCCACAACCCCCAAGTCCGCTTGCTGAAGCAGGCCGTGGCGCTGCTGAACCATGGTGGCGTGCTGGCCGTGCCCACTGACTCCAGCTACGCTCTGGTCTGCCATCTGGATGACAAAGCCGCTGCGGATCGCCTGCGTCGCATCCGGGGTGTGGATGACAAGCACCATCTCACCCTGCTGTGCCGTGACCTGAGCGAACTGGCCCTGTACGCTCGGGTGGACAACGCACAGTACCGGTTGCTCAAGCATGCCACTCCGGGCCCCTACACCTTCATTCTGGAAGCCACCAAGGAGGTCCCGCGCAGACTGAGCCACCCCAGCCGCAAGACCATCGGCCTGCGCGTGCCTGAGCACACCACACTGGCTGCGCTGCTCGGGTTGCACGGCGCACCGCTGCTGGCCACCACGCTGATCCTGCCGGGACACGCCGATCCCTTGAACGACGCAAACCACATTCGGAGCGAGTTGCAGCACGATGTGGCGGGCGTCTTGGATGCAGGCGCCTGCCCACTGGAACCGACCACCGTGATTGACCTCTCGGGGGCCGCCCCCCTGGTCGTGCGTGAAGGCCGGGGCGATGTGGTAGCGCTGGGGTTGGTCTGAGCGCAGCTTTGGCGTAGCGGACAATCCGGGGCATGGATATTTCAGAAATCATCCGCACCATCGCGGTGTACGCGATTCCGGTGCTGTTTGCAATCACCTTGCATGAGGCGGCCCACGGCTATGCCGCGCGCCATTTTGGTGACAACACCGCCTGGTCCCTGGGCCGCGTGTCGCTCAACCCCATGCGGCACATCGACCCGGTGGGCACCATCCTGATGCCGCTGGTACTGTACGTCATCACCCACGGCGGCTTTCTGTTTGGCTATGCCAAACCCGTTCCGGTGCGATTCGGCCAGCTGCGCAACCCCAAGCGCGACATGGTCTGGGTGGCGCTGGCGGGCCCAGCTGCCAACCTGGTGCAGGCTTTGGCCTGGGGCATCCTGATGTATTTGCTCCTGGCGCTTGAGTTGCGTGAGCCGTTTTTCCTGAAGATGTGCCAGGGCGGCATGTTTGTCAATGTGGTGATGTTCGCGTTCAACCTGTTCCCACTGCCCCCTCTGGACGGCGGGCGCATTCTGGTGGGCCTGCTGCCTTACCGGCAGGCCGAGCTGGTGTCCCGCATCGAGCCCTGGGGCTTCTTCGTCGTCATGGCGCTTGTGGTCCTGGGTGTGGTCAACGCCCTGTGGATGCAGCCGCTCATGGGCATGACCCTGGGCCTGTTGAACATCCTGCTCACGCCATTTGCCGCATTGGCAAACTAGGGCTTCCTTTGAATTTCTATGACTCCCATCCGCTACCTCACCGGCATCACCACCAGCGGCACGCCGCACCTGGGCAATTACGTCGGCGCCATCCGCCCCACTGTTCTGGCCAGCCGCACACCGGATACCGAGAATTTTTACTTCCTGGCCGACTATCACGCGCTCATCAAGACGCTTGAGCCAGCCCGCGTTCAGCGCAGCACGCTCGAAATTGCCGCCAGCTGGCTGGCCTGTGGCCTGGACCCGGCACAGGTCACCTTCTACCGTCAGAGTGACATTCCAGAAATTCCGGAGCTGACCTGGATGCTGACGTGCGTGTGCGGCAAGGGCATCTTGAACAGAGCGCATGCTTACAAGGCGGCTGTCGACAAGAACCGTGAAGCCGGACTCGAAGATGAGACCGACATCAGCACCGGGTTGTTCATGTACCCCGTGCTCATGGCTGCTGACATCATCATGTTCAACTCGCACAAGGTGCCGGTCGGGCGCGACCAGGTGCAGCATGTGGAGATGACGCGCGACATGGCGTCAAGCTTCAACCACCGCTATGGCAGCCACTTTGTGCTGCCCGAGGTGGTGATTGAAGACAGCGTGGCCACCCTGCCCGGGCTTGACGGCCGCAAGATGAGCAAGAGCTATGACAACACGATCCCGCTCTTTGCCCCGCCTGTAGAGCTGCGCAGGCTGATTGCCGGGATCAAGACCGATTCACGCGCACCAGGCGAACCCAAGCAGGTCGAAGGCTCTGCACTGTTCCAGATCTACCAGGCTTTCGCCAGCCCCGACGAGGCCACCGCGCTGCGCCAGGCCTATGCTGATGGCATCTCCTGGGGCGACGCCAAGCAGATGTTGTTTGAGCGGATCGACCGGGAAATGGCCCCCAAGCGCGACGCTTACAACCACCTGATGGCTCGCCCCAAGGAGGTTGAAGACATTCTCCAGGCCGGTGCAGCCAAGGCGCGCGCCTACTCACAGCCCTTCATGCAGCGCTTGCGTCAGGCCGTGGGCCTGCGCAGCCTGGCCGCAGGCCCTTCTGAACCGGTCGACACCAAGGTCAAAAAGACCAGCGGGCCGAGTTTCAAGCAATACCGAGAGGCCGACGGAAAGTTTTACGCCAAGATGGTCGACGCAGCTGGCAATTTGCTGGAGCAAAGCCCAGGATTTGACTCGCCCAAAGACGCAGGTTTGTGGGTCAAAGCCAGGCAAAGCGCCTGACATCTCCCAGGGTCGGCTGATACAATGCCTGCCACGGAGAAGTGGCAGAGTGGTCGAATGTACCTGACTCGAAATCAGGCGATGTCGCAAGATATCCGTGGGTTCGAATCCCACCTTCTCCGCCACCCTCAAGCCAGCTTGGCTTGCCACTTGCCCGCTGCTTTGGCCTGGTACATGGCTCGGTCTGCGTTGCCCAGCAAGGTTTTCAAATCCTTGCCGTGCAGTGGATACACCGCAACGCCGACGCTTGCTGACACGGGCGCATCCACCACGTAAGGCCGGGCCAGCGCCTGCACGATGCGATGCGCTGTCTCCATGGCCACAGTGGTGTCAACATCGCTCAGCAAAACCGCAAATTCATCCCCCCCCAGGCGAGCCGCCACGTCGTAAGCCCGCACCACCTCCCGCAGGCGATCTGCAGCCGCCTTGAGCACCTCATCCCCGGCAGCATGGCCAAACCGGTCGTTGACGGCTTTGAACCCGTCCAGG
>JBDKJB010000061.1:0-7314 GCA_039796835.1 Pseudomonadota bacterium
CATTGCGGCATCGGCATGGACTTCTGAGCCTTGTAATTGATCCAAACCGTTGTCGCACCCCCGCTCGCATGGATGACATCGGGGGCATTTTCCCGCTCCATGGTCACCCAGGTCTCAAAGCTGCTGCGACCCGCGTCGCTGGTGTAGAGCTTGAGCCGCACGTTGCCGGGATACTCAATCTGGCGGTGGAACGTGCAGAACGCGTTGATGATGACGATGCCCGCCTCGTCACCCCTGCGCACCGGTTGCAGGCTGTTGAACCAATCGATGCGCGCCGTCTCGAAGTATCGGAAATAACTGGTGTTGTTCAGGTGCCCCATGGCGTCCATGTCACCCCACCGTACCGCCAGAGTGGTGTCATAGACCAACTTCTTGGCCTCGGGCAGATCCAACCTCATGGTTTGACGATCAAACCCCGAAACCGTCGTCGGCCGCGATGACCGCACCGTTGACAAAATGGCTCTGGTCGCTGCACAGCATGAGCAGCAAGGCATCCAGATCCTCAGGCTGACCGACACGTTTGCGAGGCAGCATGCTGATGAGCTTCTGGCCTTGCTCAGTCTGCCAGTGATGGTGGTTGATCTCAGTGTCGATGTAGCCCGGGCAAATAGCGTTGGAATTGATGCCGAAGCGGCCCCATTCGACGGCCATGGCCTTGGTCATCTGGATGACGGCGGCTTTGCTCATGCAGTAGATGCCGATCTGCGGCAGCACCTTGAGCCCCGCCATGCTGGCGATGTTGACGATGCGGCCTCCCGTGAAGCTGCCCGGCGCAGCCCCCTTGGCGCGGGCCAGCATGCGCTTGCCCACTTCTTGCGCGACGAAGAAGGCGCCCTTGACATTGGTGTTGAAGACGTAGTCGTAGTCGGCCACAGCCACATCCTGCAGGCGCTGGGTGGTGCTCACCCCGCTGTTGTTGACGAGGATGTCGATACTGCCCATCTCGGTTTCGGCGTGGGCCACAGCCGCCTTGACCGACGCCGGGTCAGTCACGTCGAGCTCGACCACGTGGGCGTCACCTCCGGCGCCTTCAATCTGGGCGCGCAGATCCTTGAGCTTCTCGATGCGGCGGCTGGCCAGCACCACGCCCGCGCCGGCGTCGGCCAACGTGCGGGCGAATTGCGCGCCCAAGCCGCCTGAAGCGCCAGTAACGAAAGCCACGCGGCCTGAAAGGTCGATGCTGTACGCCATGCAGAGTCTCCGTTAGTCAAAATCAGTCCGCGCCATTGTGACATTGCCGTGCCCACAGACGAATAAAATTACCCGCTGAGATCACCATTCAGAAACCACCCAGACAACCCATGACACCGCAAGACATCCTCGCCCAGCACGGTCCTCGTGAATCCATGGAATACGACGTGGTCATCGTCGGTGGTGGCCCTGGCGGTCTGTCCACGGCCATCCGCCTCAAGCAGCTTGCCGCAGCATCTGGCACGGAAATTTCGGTGGTTGTCCTTGAAAAGGGATCTGAGCCAGGAGCTCACATTTTGTCCGGCGCCATCATGGACCCGATTGCCTTGAATGAGCTTATCCCGGATTGGAAAGCCAAAGGTGCGCCACTGAATCAGCCGGTGACCGAAGATGCCATGATCTTTCTGGGCGAGGCATCCGCCTTCAGGGTGCCCAACCTCTTGTTGCCCGGTTGCTTTGAAAACCACGGCAACTACATCGTCAGCCTGGGCGCAGTCACTCGCTGGCTGGCAGGCCAGGCCGAGGAACTGGGCGTAGAGATTTTCCCGGGTTTTGCCGCAGCAGAGGTGCTCTACAACGACGATGGTTCGGTCAAGGGTGTCGCCACCGGCAACATGGGTATTGGCAAGGACGGCGAGCCCACCGACAGCTTTCAGCTGGGCATGGAACTGCTGGGCAAGTACACCATCTTTGCCGAAGGGGCACGTGGGCACTTGGGCAAACAGCTCATGACACGATTCAAGCTGGACGTAGGCAAAGATCCACAAACCTATGGCATTGGCATCAAGGAACTGTGGGAGATCTCACCGGAACGCCATCAACCTGGCTTTGTGATGCACACCGCTGGGTGGCCCATGGACAACCAGACCTATGGGGGCGCTTTTCTGTACCACCTGGAAGACAACAAGGTGGCGTTGGGCTTCATCACCGGTTTGGATTACGCCAATCCCTACCTCAGCCCGTTTGAAGAGTTCCAGCGTTGGAAGACGCACCCCAATGTCCGGTACTACTTCGAGAACGCAGAAGGCAAAGTCACTGCAAAGCGTTTGGCCTATGGAGCACGGGCCATCACTGCGGGCGGCCTGCAAAGTTTGCCTAAGACCATCTTCCCGGGTGGGGCGCTGGTGGGCTGCGACGCTGGCTTCTTGAATGTGAGCCGCATCAAGGGCAGCCACGCCGCCATCAAAACCGGCATGCTGGCGGCTGAGGCCGCTTTCGCCGCCCTTCAGGAGGGCCGTGCCCACGACGAGCTTTCCACCTACCCTGCGGCGTTTGAGCAAAGTTGGCTGCACACCGAACTGCACAAGGCGAGGAACTTCAAGGCCTGGTTCAAGAAAGGGCTCTGGCCCGCCACTCTGATGAACGGCATTGAGCAGTTCGTCCTGCGTGGTCATGTGCCCTGGACGCTCAGGCGAGACAAGGCAGACCATGAGTGCCTACAGCCTGCAGCGCGCTTCAAGCCCATCAACTACCCCAAGCCTGACGGAAAGCTCACCTTCGACCGCCTCTCCAGCGTATTTGTCAGCAATACCAACCATGAAGAGAACCAGCCTGCGCACCTGACACTCAAGGATCACAAGGTTCCGGTGGGTACCAATGTCCTCGTGTACGCAGGTCCGGAGCAACGGTATTGCCCGGCAGGTGTGTATGAGTTTGTGCAGGATGAGCGTGGCAATGATCGCTTGCAGATCAATGCACAGAACTGTGTGCATTGCAAGACCTGTGACATCAAGGATCCGACACAGAACATCGTCTGGGTCACACCTGAAGGCGGTGGCGGACCGAATTACGCGGGCATGTGATGCGGCATCCTTGAAAGTAGCTGCACAATAGCAAGCTGCATTTCAAGCGAGGTAGAACCCCATGCAAGTCGTGATCACCGGCGGGGCCGGTTTTGTGGGCGTCCTGTTGGCGCGCGCTCTGCTGGCCAAGGGCGGCCTGTCTCTGGCGGGCGCGCCCACCCAGCCCATCACAGAGCTGGTTCTGGTGGACCGGGCGGAGCCACCGGCGGACCTGCGCGCGGATTCGCGCGTCAAGAGCCTGACCGGTGATCTGTACGCTCAGTTGACAGGCAGGTCCGCCCATGTGTCCCATGACCCAGGGCGGGGGCCTCTTCCCCCAACGATCATCGGACCGCACACTGCTGCGGTGTTCCATCTGGCGGCAGCAGTCAGCGGAGAATGCGAAGCTGACTTTGATCTGGGCATGCGCAGCAACTACCTGACGACGCATGCGTTGCTGGAAGCCTGTCGCGCGGCCGGGCACCGACCCCTGGTGTTTTTTGCCAGCTCGATCGCAGTGTTTGGCCACACTGCAGTGCTGCCGATGCCAGACCTGCTCTCAGACACCACCCTGCCCAACCCGCAGACGAGCTATGGTGCCCAGAAAGCTGTCGGCGAACTGTTGATGGCTGACTATGGCCGCAAAGGCTTCATCCGTCCACGCACCGCGCGTCTGGCGACCGTGAGTGTCCGTGCAGGGCGGCCCAACGGCGCGGCCTCAGGTTTTTTCAGCGGCATGATCCGCGAACCCCTTGCAGGCATCGCCTCCAACGTGCCCGTGGCACCGGAGACTTGCCATCCACTCAGTTCCCCTGGCTGCACTGTCCGGGGCATCATCCGCTGCGTGGAGGCGTCTGATGCGGATTGGGGCTCGCTCACCGCGATCAATCTGCCTGGCCTGTCCATCAGCGTAGGGGCCATGGCGCAGGCCCTGCGCAACATCGCTGGAGAAGATGCCTGGAACCTGCTGACCTGGAACCGGGACCCGAAGATCGAAAGCATCGTTGCCGCCTGGCCACGGGCTCTGGCCAGTCCGCGCGCCCATGCGCTGGGATTGCATCCAAATGGCAGCTTTGAGGAGATTGTGCAAGAGTACGTACGCGAAAACCCCGATGCTGTCCGGATTGCGCTGCGCCCACAATGAGTTATTCGTCATACCTTTGGAGACAAGCATGATTTCACGCTTCAAATTCACGCGCTTGGCCTTGGCCTTGGCTTTGTGTGTTGGCGCTGCTGGTAACGCGTCTGCCCAGACGGTCAACATGCGCATGAGCATTTCTGCTGCGCAGAATTCGCACCAAGGTGTTGCCATTGACACCTTTGCCAAGGTGGTCGCTGAGCGGACCAACGGCCGCATCAAGATTCAGAATTTCTATTCTGGGGCACTGGGGGGGGAACGTGAGTCGATCGAGGCCGTGCAACTCGGCACCCAGGAGTTGACTCTGTCGTCGACAGGCCCGGTACCGAATTTCGTGCCGGAGACCAAGATCCTTGACATTCCCTTCCTGTTCCGCGACAAAGCTCACGCCCATGCTGTGCTGGACGGCCCGATTGGCCAGGAAATGCTGACCAAGTTCGACAGCAAGGGGTTCAAGGCCTTGATGTGGTGTGAAAACGGTGTCCGCCACATGACCAACAACAAGCGCGCGGTCAATTCCCCCGACGATCTCAAGGGCCTGAAGATGCGGACCATGGAAAACCCGGTGCACATCGCGGCCTACAAAGGTTTTGGCATCGTGCCCACGCCCATGGCTTTCCCCGAGGTGTTCACTGCACTGCAGCAGGGCACTGTGGATGGCCAGGAAAACCCCTTGTCTGTGATTCTTTTTGCCAAGTTTTCACAGGTGCAAAAGCATCTCACGCTGACAGGGCACGTCTATTCCCCAGCGGTGATCCTCATGAACAAGGGGGTCTGGGACAAACTCTCTGCCGCCGACAAGGAGACCTTCATGGTGGCATCGCGCGAAGCCACCAAGGCCAATCGCGCCCGTGTGGCAGAGGACGACGCCAAAGGCGTGGCTGAACTCAAATCCCAGGGCATGCAGGTCATCGAGAACCCGGACAAGGCCAAGTTCATTGCCGCTCTGGCGCCCATCAATGCCGATTTTGAAAGGCAGTTTGGTAAAGCCAACATCGACAAGATCCGCAACTTCAAGTAAGCGTTCTCTGTCTTGAAAGACGCTTTTCTGCGCGTGGAGGCCCGCGTCACGGCCTTCGCGATGGCTGTGGCCTGCATCATGCTGGCCATTGCATCGTTTCTGGGCGTGTTCCAGATCATCACTCGTTTTGTGCTGGAGCAGCCTGCCGAATGGTCTGAGGTGTTGATCCGCTTCAGTCTGATCTGGATGGTGTTTTTTGGCATCGCCCCGGCTTTTCGGCAGGGTGCCATGGTGAGTGTCGATGCGGTCTACCGCTGGGCACCACCGGGCATCCGGCGCCTGCTTGACTGGGTGGTGTTTCTGGCCTCGCTTGCCCTTCTGCTGGTCATCATCTGGTGGGGTTGGGACTATTCCAACCGGGGCAAGGTCCAATCCGTGATCGGCCTCGAAGATGTCTCCATGTTCTGGGCCTATCTCGCCATGCCCCTGGGGTCCCTGTTTGCGGTGGTCGGCTTGGTGGGCAACCTGATCGATCCCAAACGCGAAGAACTGGAAACCGCGCAATGAGTGTCACCATGCTTGTGACGATGGGGCTGAGTTTTGCCCTGTCTGTGTCGGTGGCTGTGTCGATTGGTCTCTCTGCCATTCTGGGCATCCAGGCCAGCAATGCCAACATGCTGATCTCTGTGAAAGAGATGTTCAACAGCATCAATAAATTTCCGTTGGCCGCCATCCCGTTCTTCATCCTGGCGGGCAACATCATGGAGACGGGGGGCATTTCACGGCGCCTGGTTGAGTTCGCCAAGAGCATCGTTGGCGGTGTGCAAGGCGGCCTGCCCATGACTTGTGTGCTCACCTGCATGATTTTTGCCGCGGTGTCCGGATCGAGCGTAGCCACCACTTTTGCCATCGGCGCCATCCTGATCCCGGCCCTCATCAAGCATGGCTATCCCACCGCCTATGCCGCTGCCTTGCAGGCCAGCAGCGCTGAGTTGGGAGTCATCATCCCGCCGTCCATTCCCATGATCCTGTACGGTGTGAGTGCCGAAGTTTCCGTGGGTGAGCTTTTCATTGCAGGCTTCGGTCCCGGGGTTTTCATCGGCCTGTCCTTGATGCTGTTCTGCTACCTGTACTGCCGCTACAAGGGCTGGGGCAAGAACGACGGCGACGGCCGCCTGCCTTTTGGCACCGCAACCTACCAGGCAGGCTGGGCATTGTTGATGCCGGTGATCATCCTCGGCGGGATCTATGGCGGCGTGTTCACCCCCACCGAGGCCTCTGCCGTCGCCGTGTTTTACGCGCTCGTCGTTGGCTTGTTCATCTATCGTGAAATCAAACTGAAAGACCTGTACGTCATCCTGAAGAAGTCGGTCATGTCTGCTTCTGTGGTGATGTTCATCATTGCCAACGCAGGCTTGTTCGCCTTCCTCATCACCCGGGCGGGCGTGCCGGACGCCATTGGCCATTGGCTGCAGGAGGTTTTGAAAACCCCTATGATGTTCCTGTTGGGCATCAACGCCGCTTTGTTCCTTATCGGCATGTTCATTGAGACCAGCGCCTCCATCATCGTGTTGGCGCCCATCCTTGCTCCTGTAGCCATCAAATTCGGGATTGACCCGGTGCATTTCGGGCTGGTGATGGTGGTCAACCTGGCGTTGGGCATGATCACGCCGCCCTTCGGTGTCAACCTGTTCGCAGCCTGTACCGTCGCCAAGATATCGCTGGACCGCATCATCGTCCACTTGGTGCCTTTTGTGCTGGTCGTGCTGGCGTGTTTGATGGTCATCACTTATGTGCCCGACCTATCGCTCTTCCTGCGCGACATGGTCTACAAGAAATAAACCCATGACCCTGCGCTTTCACCCTGAACACACCTGGGCCCGCGACGATGGCCAAGGGATTGTCACCGTGGGCATCACCCAGCACGCCCAAGACACCCTCGGGGACATCGTGTTCACCGATCTCCCCACGATCGGCAAGTCGGTTTCTGCGGGTGCAGTATCTTGTGTGGTGGAATCGGTCAAGACGGCCGCAGACGTCTTTGCACCCGTGAGCGGCACCGTCATGGAAGTGAACGAAGCCTTGCGTTCAGACCCTTCGTTGGCCAATTCAGCCCCCGAGAGTGATGGTTGGTTCTACAAACTGCGCATGGACGATCCAGCGGAGTTGCTGGCACTGATGGACGAAGCCGTTTACAGGCCTTTTGCCGCGTCGGCCTGAGGCGCCGCAGGCTGCGACTCCTG
>JBDKJB010000062.1:0-7223 GCA_039796835.1 Pseudomonadota bacterium
GCCGGCTAGGTTCCAGGCTTTGTCGCCCTTGAGCAGGCCGGTGGTGCGCTGCTCCCCCTGGCCCATCAGGGGCACGGCGCCTCCACCGGACGGTTCGGCGCGGCTGCGGGCAGCGTCTTCACGCAAGCTGGCATCGGTGTAGTTCACAGCCCGTGTGACCACGGAGTAGTTGATTTTGGGCCAGGCCATGCCGGGGGTGAATGCTTGTCCGAAGGTGGCCCCCGTGCCGCTGCCCGAGAAGCGGATCGACTGCACTTGGGTGGCACCCATGGCGGCGTCGGCGGCTTTCAAAGCGGTGGGCGCATCCACACTCAAGCTGGCACACGAGGCCAACAGCCAGCTGGCTGCAGCCAGGCTGCTGCAGAGAGTTGCCTGGCGCGCGGGTCGTTCGAATGGGGTGCTCATAGAGTCTCCTAGGTTGATGCTGCGGACGAAAGCTGGACGTGGTTTGACGCCACGGCGGCACAATGGTTGCAAAGCCCTGCGCCTCAAGCCTTGGTGTTTTCCCCGTGGCGACGAGGCCTGGCTTGCGGCATCGTATGAAAAATCCAGTTTTTTCCGATATTGGATGCCTATCAATAGCTATCAAAACAGGAGTACTTGGTGGATCATCTGAACGGCCTGGATGCCTTGTTCCTCTACCTGGAAACACCTGAAACCCCCATGCATGTGGGTGGGCTCAACCTGTTCGAGCTGCCCCCTGGCATGGAGCCCGATGAGTTCGTCGGGGCCTTGCGGGCGCACATCGAAGCGCGCATGCACCTGGCCCGGGTGTTCACGGCCAAACTGGTGAACATGCCCTTTGAACTGGCCAACCCGATCTGGGCGCATGACAGCGACATCGACCTGGAGTACCACATCCGCAGCACCGTGCTTCCCAAGCCAGGCAACCGGGAGCAGCTCGATCGTCTGGTGGGGCGCCTGCATTCCAGCCTGCTGGACCGCAGCCGCCCGTTGTGGGAGTTCTATGTCATCGAAGGTGTCCAGGCCCCGCCGGGGGCTGCTGCCGGCGCCCGGCACGTCGGGTTCTACAGCAAGGTGCATCATGCGGCCGTGGACGGTGAAGCCGGCGTGGCCCTGGCCCAGGCCATCATGGACATCGGGCCTGTGCCGCGAGCAGTGCGCCCCGCGCCCCGCCACAGCCGTTTGGGCGCTGACCAGTTCGGCATTGCCGAGCTGAGCCTGTCGGGGGTGAGGCATTCGGCCACCCAGGCCCTGAAGCTGGCCAAAAGCCTGCCAGTGCTGGCGCGCGCGGCCGGCCAGTGGCTGCGGCCGACAGACGGTGCGGCGTCCAGCGCAGACAAGTCCACCTGGTTTGCCCCCAAGACGCCGATCAACGTCAACATCACCAACCAGCGTGCGTACAGCAGCTTTTCCATCCCGATGGCTGAACTCAAGGCCATTGCCAAAGGCCATGGGGCCACGCTCAACGATGTGGTGCTGGCGATTTGCGGTGGGGCGCTGCGGCGTTATCTGGCGGACCTGAACTGCAAGCCCGAACGGCCCCTCCTGGCGGGTGTGCCTGTGAGCCTGCGCGAAGACGGCAACACCGACATGAACACGCAGGCGTCAATGATGCGCATCAGTCTGGCCAGTGATGTCAAGGACCCGCTGGAGCGGCTGCGTGCCGTCACCGCGGCCAGCACGGCTGCCAAGGCCCTGACCGCGAGTGTCAAGACTGCCTTGCCGACCGATTTCCCGTCCCTGGGGGCGCCGTGGCTCATCAGTGGCCTGGCGGCGCTGTGGGGCCGCAGCAAACTGGCCAACGCCATGCCACCGCTGGCCAATGTGGCCATCAGCAATGTGCCGGGCCCGAAGATGGCGCTGTACATGGCGGGTGCCCGGATGCTGACCTATCACCCGGTGAGCATCGTCATGCACAGTCTGGCCTTGAATGTGACGGTGCAGAGCTACAACGGCTCGCTCGACTGGGGGCTGACCGCCTGTCGCAAAGCCATGCCCGACTTACCCGAACTCGCCCGGCACATGCAGGCGGCCCATGCCGAACTGTTGAAGACCACCGTAGCTCCCACACCGCGGCCTCGGCGTCGGGCCGGTTCGACAGCAAGAGCTTGAATACACGGGCTTTGCGGGCGCCCCGGGGGCATGGGGCGCTTTGCTTGCACAATGCGGCCATGGTTTTTTACACGCCCGCGTGGTTTGACACCCTGCGACGCCATGGCCTGGCGCACACGCCGGAGCCGTTTCAGGTGCCGTGCGGCGGACCGGTGGGTGGGGCGGTTCTGCACCTCATGCGTGCTGTGCAGGGGCCGGGCCTGGAGGCCTTGTCCAATTACTACAGCGGCCTCTACGGCCCCGATGGCCCCGTGCTGCATCTGGACGATGCCGACTGGCGTGCCGTGGGCCGGGCCATCCGGCAACTGCCGCACAGCGGTGTGTTGCGTTTACAACCGCTGGACGTGCAGAGCCCCTGGCTACCCCGGCTCGAACAGGGTCTGCGGTCGGCGGGCTACTGGCTGGACCGCTATTTCTGCTTTGGCAACTGGCACCAGCCGGTGGCCGCAGGCGGTTTTATCGCGTATTGGTCGGAGCGTCCGTCGGCTCTGCGGCACACCGTCGAGCGTGCACGCCGTCGGCTCGACCGTGCAGGCGACTGGCGGATCGATGTGGTGGGCTCCGCCGCCTTGCCGGCGCGTGACGATGCGCTGCGCATGGCCATCGAAGCCTTCACTGCGGTTTATCGCCAAAGCTGGAAGCAGCCCGAGCCGCGTGAGGACTTCATCCCCAGCCTGATCGGTCTGGCTGCCCGAGAGGGGTGGCTGCGCCTGGGCGTCCTGTGGTTTCAGGGGCAGGCTGTGGCGTCGCAACTCTGGCTGGTGCAGGGCGGCAAAGCCAGCATCTACAAGCTGGCCTATGTGGCCGGGCATGAAAGACTCTCGGCAGGTTCAGTGCTGACCGCCGCCCTGATGCAGCATGTGATCGACGTGGACCAGGTGACCGAGCTGGATTACCTCAGCGGTGACGATGCCTACAAGGCAGACTGGATGACGATGCGTCGCGAACGTGTCGGCGTGGTGGCTTTCCATCCGTTGAGCGTGCAGGGCTGGCTGGCGGGCGCACGCCACGCAGCAGGCCGCTTGCGCTTGTGGAAAATGCACGCATGAACACTGCTGCACCGACTGATTTCCAGACCTTGTCTGACCTGATCGCCCGCCATGCCGCGGCCGACCCAGCAAGGCGGGCCCTGGTGGTCTCTGGTCAGTCGGTGTCATACGGTGATTTGGACGCCCAGATGACCTGCATTGCCCAGGCCTTGCGTGCCGACGGCTTGCAATCGGGTGATGTGGTTGCGGTGTGCGCCGGCACCTCCCTGGCTTACGCGCAGGTGTTTCTGGGGGCCTTGCGGGCGGGCGTGGTGGTGGCGCCGCTGCCGCCCAGTGCCGCCCCGCAAAGCCTGGCCCGCATGGTGCAAGACAGTGGAGCCAGGCGGGTGTTTGTCGACGCTGAGGGCGCCGGTTTGCTGGACGGCTGCTTGGCGCTGCACATTCGACTGGACACCGCATCTGGCGCTGGGTCGCTGTCTGGTTGGCTGGAGCGTGCGGCTTCGGCATTGCCCGTTGACGCTACCCAGCCCAGCCCGGGCCATCCGTTCAACATCATCTATTCTTCGGGTACCACAGGTGACCCGAAAGGCATTGTGCAGTCCCACGGCATGCGCTGGGCGCATATCCAGCGGGCGGCCAATTTCGGCTATAGCCCTTCGGGGGTGACGCTGCTGGCCACCCCGCTGTACAGCAATACCACTTTGGTGGTTTTCATCCCCACCCTGGCCTATGGCGGCACGGTGCTGATGATGCCCAAGTTTGACGTGCTGAAGTACCTTGAACTAGCCCAGCAGGAGCGCGTGACCCACACCATGCTGGTGCCTGTGCAATATCAGCGTTTGATGGCGTCACCCGAGTTCGGTCGCTTCGACCTGACCAGCTTTCACCTCAAGTTCTGCACCAGCGCGCCGTTTGCACCAGCGCTCAAGGCCGATGTGCTCAGGCGCTGGTCGGGCGGCCTGATCGAGATGTATGGCATGACCGAAGGAGGGGGCGCCTGCATCCTCGAAGCTCATCTGCACCCTGACAAGCTCCACACGGTGGGCAAGCCTGTGCCCAACCATGACATCCGCCTGCTGGACGACAACGGCAAGGACCACAAGCCTGCGGATTGCGGTGACCTGGTGGGTGAAATCGTCGGCTCGTCCGGTGGCATGATGAACGGTTACCACGGGCAGCCCGAGAAGACTCGGGAGGCCGAGTGGTTTGACGCCGCGGGCAAGCGCTTCATCCGCACGGGTGACATGGGGCGCTTTGATGCCGACGGCTTCCTGCAACTGATGGACCGCAAGAAAGACATGGTCATTTCCGGCGGGTTCAACATCTATCCGAGCGACATCGAGGCGGTGCTGCGGGAGCACCCGCAGGTGGCCGAGGCGGCCGTGGTGGGGGTGCCCTCGGCAGCCTGGGGCGAAACGCCGGTGGCTTTTGTTGTTGCCCGGCCTGGTTTCATGACCCGCGCCTGGCCCATGGAACTGATGACCTGGGCCAATGGCCGCCTGGGCAAGACGCAGCGCCTGGCGGGCGTGCAGGTGGTGGCTGAACTGCCGCGCAGTGCCATCGGCAAAGTGCTCAAACGGGAGCTGCGCGACAGCTTTTCAGGGCAGGTGGCTTGAGCGGCGACTGGCCCGGCGATCTGGGGCAACCATTTATGCGTAGTAGTTGGCCACGTAGTCTTCGAAGGGGATCTGTGGGCTGGCCTCGATGGCGGCGTGCTCCTGCCATGAGCGTTGGGCTGCCAGAATGAACTGCTGCTGCACCGTGCCGTCCAGGGGCTGAGCCAGCAGGCTGGTGTGGTGCTGACGGGAGCGGTCAAGCGCGAATTCGGTCAAACCGCCAGCTGCCAGAATGCCGTCCAGCACCCGGGCGGAAGGCGTCAGTTCCGGGGCATCGATCAACTTGCGCAAGGCATCCAGGGTGTCGGCATAGCGGCTGGTCTGGTAGGCGCTGTCGAGCATGGCGGCAAAGGGCGCCATGTCGTCGAACAGCTCGTGCGCCAGCGGGCGCATGGCCATTTCCTGGTTGTGCACCAGCAGATGCAGGTCGGGGGAGCGGCCGTGACTGACCACGCGGCGTTTGTTTTCGTCGTTCTCGCCCTGTTCGCGCGGGGAAATCGGGGGACTGTCACGCAGCAGGCACATCAGCAGGAAGGCGTCGGTGAAAGTGGCCTGCTCCGGCGCAATGCCGATGTCAATCAGGGGATTGAGATCGAACAGGCGCACCTCAAGGTATTCCACACCGTATCGTTTCAAGGCCACGGCAGGCCGCTCGCCTTGCAGGCCAACCCGCTTGGGACGGATGCCTGCGTAAAACTCGTTCTCGATCTGTATCACATTGGCGTTGAGCTGGTTCCAGTCACCATTGGGTGCGCGCACGCCGATGGCTTCATAGAACGGGTCAGGTGTGTGAATGGCGGCGTCCAGCGCCTGGGTGTACTCGGCGAGAGAGTTGAAATTGATCGACAGCTTGCTTTGGGCGCGGTTCTGGTACCCCAGATCGCTCATGCGAAGGCAGGTGGCGTGGGGGCCGTAGAGTGTGTCGTCCCCCAGGGCTTCCAGTTCCGGCCGCGCACTGCGCAGAAAGGCTTTGCTGACGGCCGGCGAGGCGCCGAACAGGTACGGGATCAACCAGCTGTAGCGCAGGAAATTGCGGACCAGACCCAGGTACTTGTCGTCCATGAATTCGCGCAGGCTGCCCGCACAGTCCCCGCATCGGGCATGGAACTGCCGCCAGAATTCATCGGGCAGCGACCAGTTGAAATGCACCCCAGCAATGGTTTGCATGCGTCGCCCGTATCGAAGGCCCAGGCCCTGCCGGTACACCCTCTTGATGCGTGCGGTGTTGGAACTGCCATAGTTGGCCAGCGGGATGTCGGCGTCGTCCCCCAGCACGCCGGGCATCGAGCTGGCCCACATCATCTCGCTGCCCAGCTGCATCGCGGCGTAACGGTGCACATTGCGCAGGAAGGGCAGGGCGAACTCGGGATCCCGCGACGGTGGGGTGATGAACTCCAGCAGAGCCTCAGAGTAATCCGTGGTGATCCAGGGATGGGTCAGCTTGGAGCCCAGGCCTTGCGGGTGGGGGGCCTGGGAGAGGCTGCCATCCGCTGCCACGCGCAGGCACTCCTTTTCATAGCCCCGGGTGATGGAGCGCAGTGACCGGACCGACTCTGCGGATGCAAATTGTTCGATGGCATTGCAGCCTGTGAATTGAAGCATGTTCTGGGATGTGATGTGGCCCGACAGTATGGCCTGAATGCCAGATGCCTGCAGGGGCGGGGATTTCAAGTCCCTTGCCAGGCCGCCCAGTACATCGTGAGACCAGCCACCAGCAGCATCAGGTCGATCAGCTGCCTGAACTGCTCCGGCCGGATGTGGTCCAGCAGGCGCTTGGCGGTGAGCGATCCGGCGACCAGGCTGCTGCCCACCAGCAGGCCCTTGAGGGCGGTGGTCGCGTGCAGGGCGCCGAAGGCATGAAATGTGGCGGCTTTGGACAGGAACACAGCCAGCGACCCCAGGGCCTCGGTCCCAATGTAGGCCCCCTTGATCAGTCCATAGGCGATGAAGAAGGGCGCATTGATGGGCCCGGTGGTGACCACCAGGCCGGTCACGAACCCGATCAGGGCACCCACCACGGCCATGTGCCACAAGCGCATGTGCCAGGGCTGCCGGGCCATCCAGCGGCGCAGGCCAATCATGGCAATGAAGAAAGTACCCAGCAGGATTTCGATCCAGCTGGAGGGGAGCTGCAGCAGTGTGCGGGCCCCGAGGGCAGCGGCCGGGATGCCGGTTGCGCTGTAGGTGGCCACGAGCTTCCAGTCCAGTTCACGCCGCCACACCCAGACCCGCGAGGCGTTCGCCATGATCGAACCCACGGCCATGATCGGAACGGCTTCACGCGGCCCGAAGACGATCACCAAGGCCGGCAGAAGCATGATGGCCGACCCAAACCCGAGAATGCCACCCACCGTGCCTGCAACCAGGCCCAGCATCAGGATGGCACCGTACTCAAGCATCAGTTGGGCAGGGCCTTGAGCACGTCGGCCACCAGCTGGCAGCCGTCAAACTGACCGCTCTTGAAGGTCCAGCCCAGCCGGACGATGACGGCCTGGCGCGACGGCACCATGGCCACGAGCTGTCCCCAGTGCCCCACCATCGC
>JBDKJB010000063.1:0-7176 GCA_039796835.1 Pseudomonadota bacterium
CAGCTGCGGGTTTCGCAGCACCTGGCGCTCACGCCACAACTGCAGCAGTCGATCCGCCTGCTGCAGCTGTCCACGCTCGAGCTGTCGCAGGAGGTCGAGCAGATGCTCGACGACAACCCCTTCCTGGAGCGGGCGCAGGACGAAGCGCTGCGCGAAGACTTTGGTCTGCAGAAAGCCGACGCCAAGGTGGCTGACGACGACCGCGAGGCTGAATTCGCCGGCGGCGGGGCCGAGGTCTTTGACACCGCCGTGGCCGTCGCCGAGGTGAGCGACGAAGCCACCCCCCTGTCGGCCGACGACGCCTTCGACTGGGATGGCGATGGCAGCCTGGACATCTCCGCCGACGACAAGGAATGGGGCGGAGACGCCGCGCCAGAGGGCCGTACTGCGGGGGGCGAGGACGAAGCCACTGCCACCGAGCTGGCTGGCAGCCAGGAGACCCTGCAGGACCACCTGCACCGCCAAGCGGCCGGTCTGCGCCTATCGGACGCCGGTCGCGCTGCGCTGCGCTTCCTGATCGAGTCGCTCAATGACGATGGCTATCTGGACGACAGCCTGTCGGAGCTGGCGCGCGGTCTGGCCGGCCCGGACGCCGACCCGGACGATCTGGACGAGCTGCTACACCACTTCACCATGGCCCTGTCGCTGCTGCAGACGCTGGAACCTGTGGGAGTGGGTGGGCGCAACCTGAGCGAGGCTCTCAGCCTACAGGTGCAGGCGCTCCTGCGTCAGCTAGACGACCGCCTGCTCACTGCGGCCGCCCGCAGCAAGCAGTCTGCCATCCTGCAGGCGGCGCAGCTCATCTGCGCGCAGCCGCTGGAGCTGCTGGCCCGGCGTGACGTGAAGCGCCTCTCGGCCCTGTGCGAATGCAGCGAAGCCACCGCGCGGGATGCGCTGGAGCTCATCAGCCACCTGGAGCCCAAGCCCGGCCGGCGCTTCCTGAGCCTCGAACGCAACGTGGTGGTGCCCGACGTGATCGTGCAAAAGACCGGGCAGGGCTCACAGACACGCTTTCGTGTGCTGCTCAACCCCGAGGTCATGCCGCGCCTGCGTGTGCACGACATCTATGCCAATGCACTCAAAGGCGGGCGCGGTGCGCGCGATGGCAAAGACAGCGCCGGGCACGCCGCCATGCAGCAGCGCCTTCAGGAGGCGCGCTGGTTCATCAAGAACATCCAGCAGCGCTTTGACACCATCCTGCGCGTGAGCACGGCGATCGTTGAGCGCCAGCGCAACTTCTTTCTGCACGGCGCCCTGGCTATGCGGCCTCTGGTGCTGCGCGAGATCGCCGACGAGATCGGCCTGCACGAGTCCACCATCAGCCGCGTCACGTCCGCCAAATACATGGCTACGCCCTTCGGCACCTTCGAGCTCAAGTACTTCTTTGGCAGCAGCCTGGGCACCGACGCGGGCGGCAACGCCAGCAGCACCGCAGTGCGCGTGCTGATCCAACAGTTCATCGAGGCGGAATCCAGCAAGAAGCCCTTGAGCGACAGCCAGATCAGTGCCATGCTCAAGGAGCAGGGCATCGAATGCGCCCGTCGCACCGTGGCCAAGTACCGCGAGTCCTTGCGCATCGCGCCCGCCAATCTGCGCAAAGCGATCAAGGCCTGATGGGACTTGGAGCAATCCGTCTGGTCTGGGTGAGGTAGTTTCTTTGAAAGAAACCAGGATTTTCCGAAAACCCAAGACGCCAGATAGCTCCTAAATACAGAGCATTTTGTTTTTTATTTGAGCGAATCGACCGCTTTTACGGCGTGTCCGCCAAAGCCCTGGCGCATCTTGGCCAATAGCTTGGCGCTGTAGTCGCCCTCGCCCCGGCTGGCAAAGCGCATCATCAGCGCCAGGCTCATCACCGGGGTGGGCACCGAGAGGTCCACCGCCTCCTGCGCGGTCCAGCGGCCTTCGCCACTGTCGGCCACATGGGGTTGCACGGTGGCGAGGGTGGGGTCCTGCATCAGCGCCTGGGCGGTCAGGTCGAGCAACCAGCTGCGCACCACACTGCCGTGCCGCCAGAGTTCGGCCACGGCGGCGGTGTCGATGGAGAAATCCTTTTTGGCGTCCAAGAGGGCAAAACCTTCGCCAAAAGCCTGCATCATCCCGTATTCGATGCCGTTGTGCACCATCTTCACGAAGTGGCCGGCACCCACCGGCCCGGCGTGCAGCCAACCGGTGTTGGCTGCGGGCGCCAATGCCTGCAGGTAGGGCTTGAGCAGGGCCATGGCAGCATCACTGGCGCCCGCCATCAGGCAGTAGCCGTTGGCCAGGCCGTGCACGCCGCCGCTCACCCCCACGTCGGCAAACAGGATGCCACGCTCCTGCAGCGAAGCGGCACGGCGGCCAGCGTCCTTGTACAGGCTGTTGGCGCCGTCCACCAGCAGATCGCCCGGGGCCAGCAGGGCCTTGAGCTCGCCCAATGCGGCTTCGGTGATCTCGCCGGACGGCAGCATCAGCCAGACCACGCGGGGCGCGGCCAGGCCTTGCACCAGTTCAGCCAGTGACGCGGCAGCCCGGCTGCTGAGCTCCTGCGCCAGCGCCCGCGCGAGCGCGGCGTCCTGGTCGAGCAGCGCTACCGAGACGCCGGCCCGAGCCAGGCGGCGGGCCATGTTGCCGCCCATTTTTCCGAGTCCGACGATGGCGAATGAAGTCATGTGTGTGAGGATGAATGAGAGCAGCGCGGGATTGTAGGAAAGGGCGGGATCCGCAGCGACAATCCGCGCGTGAACACCGTCCAACTTTTTCTGCCCTGTGCCGCCGGTGTCGAAGACCTGCTGCTGGCCGAGGTGCAGCGGGTGCTGGGCGGCATGCAAAGTGCCAAGCAGCGCGGCGGTGTGGTGCTGCACGCGGGCCTGGACGCATTCTGGCCAGCCGTGCAGCGCCTGAACCTGCACAGCCGACTGGCACAGCGCGTGCTGCTGCGCCTGTCTGAAACCCCTTACCGGAACGAGAAAGACCTGTACCGCGCGGCGAAGGAGGTGCCGTGGGAGGAATGGTTCACGCCGCGCCAGAGCATCAAGGTCGAGATCACCGCACAACACAGCCCGCTGCAGAGCCTGAACTTTGCCGCACTCACCGTGAAGGACGCGGTGTGCGACCGCTTCCGCGACACCGCGGGCGGCGTGCGCCCCGACGTGGACACGCGCTGGCCCGACATGCGCGTCTTTGCGCATCTGACCACCGACACCTGCACGCTCTACCTGGACACCTCGGGTGAGCCGTTGTTCAAGCGCGGCTGGCGCAGCGACACCGGTGATGCGCCGCTCAAGGAGACCCTGGCCGCCGCCATGCTGGAGGCCTGTGGCTGGGCTGACCGCGTGCGTGCGGGTGAGGCTCTGCCCCTGTATGACCCCTGTTGCGGCAGCGGCACGATTGCCATCGAGGCTGCCCAGATCGTCTGCGGCATCGCGCCGGGCAGCCAGCGCCGCTTTGCTTTCGAAAAGATGATTCAGTTTGAATCGGACGAATGGAATGCTATCAAAACAGAAGCTATAAACGCCCATCAGTTTACGGAAATCCAGGTCTTTGGTAGCGATGTGGCGCACCGCATGGTGGACTTTGCAGGGCGCAATGCCGAGCGCGCCGGTGTGGCCCGGGCGCTGGAGCTGCGCGGTGGCGACGCCTTGCAGCGCATGCCCCCCTTGGCGCAGCCGGGCATCATCCTGCTCAACCCACCCTATGGGGAGCGCATTGCGGTGGCGGGCGTGGCTGGCATCGCCGCCGAAGCGGTGCCGCGTTTTGGCGCACGTGAGCTGGCTGAGGTGGACGGCGGGGGTGAATTCTTTGCGCGGCTGGCCAGTCACTGGAAGTCGCATTACGCCGGCTGGACGGCCTGGATGCTCACGCCTGACCTCAAGCTGCCGGGCAAGATGCGCATGAAGGAATCGCGCCGCGTGCCGATGTGGAACGGCCCGATCGAATGCCGCCTGTTCCGTTTTGACATCACGGCGCGTCGGGCGGCAGCGGTGAGCGCGCCGCCTTGAACATCGTCATCGACACCAATGTGGCGCTGGACCTGTTTGTCTTTCGGGACCCGGCCACGGCGGCCATGGGTCAGGCGCTGCAAGGCCGCGCACTGATCTGGTTGGCCACACCCATCATGCGTGAGGAGTTGCGCCGCGTGTTGGCCTATCCGCACCTCTTGGCCAAGATGCAGCAAAGGGGTACCTCTGCCGACATGGTGCTGAGCGAGTTCGATGCCTTGGCTCAGGTGCAGGCCATCGCGCCCAAGGCCATCTTCACCTGTACGGATGCCGACGATCAGAAGTTTGTCGATCTGGCGGTAGCACACACCGCGCTGCTCCTGAGCAAGGACAAGGCTGTGCTGGCCCTGCGCAAGCGCCTGGCCAGGCTGGGAGTGAGCGTGCAATCCCGGTGGACAATGCCGGCATGAACGACAGCACCACCCGCCCACCTTTGCCCGACCACCTGAGTGTGGACCCGAAAAGCCCGCACCATGTGGCGACCGTGTTTGAGCACGCCATCGGCATCCGCCTCAATGGCAAGGAGCGCAAGGACGTCGAAGAGTATTGCGTGAGCGAAGGCTGGGTCAAGGTGCCCGCCGGCAAGACTGTGGACCGCAGGGGCCAACCCCTGCTCATCAAGCTCAAGGGCACCGTCGAGGTGTACTACCGCTGAGCACCAGCGCCTGGGGTTGGCGCGATCACGGATTGCAGCATGTCCAGAAAGGCGCGGGTTTTGGCGGGCATGAGCTTGCGGCCCGGGAACACCGCTGACACCACGGCGCTGGGCAGGCTCCAGCCGGGCAGCACGCGCACCACCCGGCCCGGGCAGGCTTCGCATTGCGCCAGGTGGTCCGGGATGGCCGCCAGCCCCAGGCCGGCACTGACCATGCGGATGAGCAGCTCCATCGAATTGGCTGCGATGCGCGCCGGTGGCAGGCCGTTCCAGGTCACGTCGCCCCGGAGCAGCGTCCAGCGCAGCACATCGCCGTTGCTGCCCAGCAGGTGGACAGCCTCATGGTTCACCAGTTCGTCCGGATGCATCGGTTCGCCCTTGCGGGCGATGTAGTCGGCTGAGGCGTACAGGCCGATGCTCGATTCATGGAGTCGCCGTGCGGCCAGGGCGTTGTCATCTGGCAGCGGGCCGATGCGGATGGCCAGGTCAAAGCCTTCGCCGAGCAGGTCCACCCGGCGGGCGGACAAATCCAGCTCCAGTGTGATGCCCGGATGCTGGACGACAAAGCGTGCCAGGGCGTCTGCCAACAGCACATGGGCGTAATCGCTGGGCATGGATACCCGCAAGCGCCCACTGGGTGCAGACTGCCTGTGCTCACGCAGGCTGCCCACGGCGTCCACCTCGGCCACCACCTGGCGCGCGTGCTCCAGCAGCAGCTGGCCGAACTCGGTCAGGGTCTGCCGCCGGGTGGTGCGCAGCAACAGGCGCTCACCCAGCCGCTGCTCCAGCGCGGCCAGCCGGCGGGACACGGTGGACTTGGGCCAACCCATCTTGCTGGCGGCGCGGCTGAAGCTGCCCAGGTCGGCCACATGGGCAAACACCAGCAGGTCATTGGGATCAATTTGTTCCATTATGTAGACAATGATATCCAAATAAAGGGATTTTCAAGGTCATTGTTGTTCAATAAAGTTCAGTCATCACCATTTCAACCCAAAGGCTGACTGTATGAACATCCTCCAAATCAATGCCAGTGCCCGCCGCGAAGGCGCCAATTCAACCCGCGTGGCCAACAGTGTGGTGGCGCGCCTGAAAGCGCTCGACCCCCAGGCCCGCGTCACCCTGCGCGACCTGGCGGCCACACCCCACCCGGTGCTGGATGAAGCCGCGCTCGGGGCCCTGTTCACCCCGGCGGCCCAGCGTACGCCAGAGCAAATGGCCCGCGTGGCCCTGGACGACGCGCTGATTGCCGAGGTCCAGGCCCATGACACCCTCGTGCTGGGCATGCCGATGTACAACTTTGGCGTGCCGGCCCAGTTCAAGAACTGGGCCGACGCCATCGCCCGCGCAGGCACCACCTTCCGCTACACCGAAAAAGGCCCGGAAGGTCTGTTGACCGGCAAGAAGGTCTATGTGGCTCTGGCCCGCGGCGGTCTGTACCGCGGCACGGCCAACGATTCACAAGTGCCCTACCTCAAAACCCTGCTGGGCTTCCTGGGCATGACGGATGTGAGTTTCATCTATGCCGAAGGCCTGGCCATGGGCCCGGAGGCGGTGGAAAAGGGCTTTGCCCAGGCCCAGGCCGACCTCGAGGCTGCACTGGCGTGAACACGAGAAAGAACGCTTGAACATGAACAACACCACTTCACACAACAGCCTGGCGCTGGCCGGGCGGGTGCTTCTGGCTGCACTGTTCCTGCCTGCGGGCTTGAGCAAGATGGGCGGCTTTGCCGGTACCGTGGGCTACATCAGCTCGGTGGGTTTGCCGGCGCCCACCCTGGCCGCTGTGGTCGCCATCCTGCTTGAAGTCGGCGGTGGCCTGGCACTCATTGCGGGGGCGGGCACCCGGGTGGTGGCCCTGGCCCTGGCCGGGTTCACGCTGGTGGCCAGCGTGTTTTTCCATGCGTTCTGGGCAGTTCCTGCCGATCAGGCCTTCACGCAGCAGCTGATGTTCTTCAAGAATATCGGCATCGTCGGCGGGCTGCTGGCACTGGCTGCGCTGGGCGCGGGCGACTGGAGCGTGGACGCGCGGCTCAGGCGGGCGTGAAGCCAAAACTCTCGGCCCGTGCCCCCGGCCAATACATGCCGTAAACCGGGGACAGGGCTGAAAGGTCAGGCTGCAAGAGCGCCCCTTCAGGCATGGCCGTGTGGATGGCCTGTGACAGCAACTGCACCTTGCCGTCATTGCCGCGGCGCACGATGTGGCTGGCGGTGATGTCGCTCGGGTGCTGCAGACCGGCGGCCTGGACCAGCTCCTGCAGGGCGTGCAGGGTCTGCTGGTGAAAGTTGAAGACGCGCTCGGCTTTGTCGGGCACCACCAGGGCGCGTTGGCGCACCGGGTCCTGTGTGGTCACGCCGGTCGGGCAATGACCGGTGTGACAGGTCTGGGCCTGCAGGCATCCCAGGGCGAACATGAAACCCCGGGCGCTGTTGCACCAGTCGGCGCCCAGGGCCATCATGCGGGCGATGTCAAACGCGCTGATCACTTTGCCGGCACAACCCAGTTTGATGTGTTGGCGCAAACCGGCGCCCACGAGGGTGCTG
>JBDKJB010000064.1:0-7164 GCA_039796835.1 Pseudomonadota bacterium
CAAAGCCCTCGAGTTGCAAGGGGCTGTGATGAAGAAGGCTCCAGACAATGCACTGTTCAAGCTCAATCTGGTGCGGATTCAGATAGGTGCTGGTAAAAAGGATGATGCGCGTAAGAATCTGGAAGATCTGGCCAAGCTGGGTGACAAATTTCCGGCCCAAACTGAAGTGGGGCGTCTGCTGAAGTCGTTGTGATGCCGGGGTGGGGTCAGTGTCGATTTTTCTGACAGTCTGTGCTCGGACTGGCGAAAGCGTAGCGAATGCAGAAAAATCATCAATAAAAACAATATGTTAAACATCTGCTTTTGCCTGGCTTGATTTTTGCTTCTTAAAACCCGAGTCATGATGAACTGTGCGATAAGCCAATAGCGTGAATTGGTCACGCTCGCGCAGGGAGTGAGTGATTAAAATTTTTGGTGGCGCGTGAGTGCAGGCTTTTGGGCCTTGCAAGCATTCTGAAATGGGTGGTTGATATGTCAAATGAAGTTCAAAGCAATGTGTCTGGAGTGCAAATGGCCTCGGGTGGCATTGGACGTCGCCGCCTGTTGCGGGCGGGTTTGGCGGCGACTCCCGTGGTGCTGGCGGTCGGTGGGCGGTCTGCCATGGCAAAAAGTGGTGATGCCTGCGTCAAGGGTTTGTCGCCCATGGCTTGGAATTCCTTGACTGCCAATGGCACCAAAACATGCCTGCAGACCTCGCACACAGTGCAAGGCAACACCTTCGGTTTGTCGCCAGGTTATTGGCGTCCAAATGGGCCGTCTAACAACGGATACCAAATGGGTACCTCCCCCTCATGGCCGATCAATTGCCTGCCCTACAGTTCTTACAGCCAGGGGACCCAGTGGGCGCCCACCTCAACAGACTGGACGTCCGGCAAAAGATTCAACCAGGTGTTCATCGGAGCAACCGACACGCGCACCCTCAGCGAAATTCTGATTGCTGGCAATGAAAACACCAGCGCCAACTGGCACCTCTGTGCAGCCTACCTCAATGCGCTGACCATGCCAGATTACGCGATGACCGTGGCAGAGGTGTTGGCGCTCGGCAGCGGGACGCTGGGCACTCAGACCGGCTTGACGGCCAGCGAGATCAAGTCCTACCTGAACCAGACTTGGAACTGAGCTTGCCAGAGGGGCCACTTGGCCCCACATCGCTCCTGAACGTCCGTTGCTGCGACTGAGCCATGCCGTGTTGCACTGTTGCGGGCGATCTCTGCATCGCTCAATTTGACGGTGAGGCTGAGGTCACGTTGTTCGTGCCGGACTCGGGCGCAGTTTTGATGGCCCGTGCACATGCCTGGGATGCCCTGCACTCGGGCCAAAATCCTCCTTTTATGCATGAAGCCGACGCTGCAGCGGAATTGAGCAGCATGCTCAATCAGCTCGGTGTGCAGCTGGTCTGAAAACCACGCGACAATGGTTGCATGAGTGCCCCGAACCTGCTGCGCAATGTCAGTGAGGCAGACATTGCGCGCTGCTTGTCTGGGGAAGGTTTGGGTCTCAGTGTCGCGTCTTTCCGGTGTCTGTTGTGGTCTGACACTGGGCGGTTGACTGCACCGGTCAAGATGCTTTACCAGGACCATGTGGCAGATGTAAAGCCGCATGGGTTCTACGATTTTCGGATTCGCCTCAAGAAATCTCGCCGCTCGCTTGTGGGGCGGCAAGAGGTTGAATTCGATTGGGAAGGCAGCAGCCCCTTCCCGTCCATGAAGCTGGAGCACGCCCACCCTTTGTTTGAATGGGGGCTCAACTGGTGCGTCGCCACAGCCCACGGGCAGAACATCGTCATCCATTCAGCCGTGATCGAGAAAGACGGTGTCGCGTTGGTGCTCCCGGGTGATCCAGGGTCAGGCAAGAGTACCCTGTGTGCTGCACTCGTGATGTCAGGCTGGCGCCTGTTGTCTGATGAATTGACCGTTGTGTCGTCCACCGATGGACGGGTGCAGCCGGTGCCACGGCCGATCAGCCTGAAAAACAAGTCGATCGATATCATCCGTGCCCGGTTTCCTCACGCCGAGCTGACCGACCCCGTGACCGACACGCACAAAGGTGCGATCGCCTATGCCCGCGCGCCCAGTGCGTCCATCATGGCGGCGGATCAACCCGTCCCGATCGGGTTTGTGGTGTTCCCCAAATACCGTACTGGGACCGAGTTGGGATACCAACCCCTCAGTCGTGCCGCGGCGCTGACGGAGCTGCTCAGCAACACGTTCAACGTCGGTTTGTTGGGGCGTACCGGGTTTGAATCCTTGGCACAAGCCATGACCGGCGCGCAGTGCTATGCGGTCGAATACGGTGACCTGGACTCCATCTTGGCCTGGATTGAGGCGACATGCCAGGCACGCGCCTGATCACCCTCCTGCGCCAGCCAGCCACGGCGTCGGATATCACCGACGCTGACTGGAATGCCATCCTGCTTCAGGCCAGGCGGTGCCAAATGCTGGGCCAGCTGGCCGCTTTGCTGGAGCGCCATGGCCAGCTGAGCCGCGTGCCCGGGCAGGTGCGTCGGCACTTCGACCTGGAACTTCTGACCGCGCGGAGACGTGGCGAGTCGGCTGCGTGGGAGCTGGGACTGATCCAGCGCACTGTCCCGGGCTTGCCGCTGGTCGTGCTCAAGGGGGGTGCCTATTGGACAGCGGGAGACGTCAATGGGCAGGGTCGAATCTTCTCGGATTTGGATCTGATGGTGCCTCGAGCACAACTCGGCGTGGTGCAGAACGCCTTGATCGCTGTGGGGTACAAGCCATCCAGGGTGGACGCATACGACACCCACTACTACCACAACTGGATGCACGAAATCCCGCCAATGGAGCATGTGCGGCGCCAGACCGTGGTGGATCTGCACCATGCCATCAATCCCCCCATCTCCCGCTGGTATGTGCCGCCCGCGCCGTTGTTTGAACAGTCAACCGAGCTGGCGGGTGGGTTGAAGGTGCTGGCACCCATCGACAGGATCATCCATTGTGCCCTGCACTTGATCCAGGAGGGGGAGTCCAAAAAGCTGTTGCGCGACCTGTGGGATCTGCACCTGCTCGGTGAACAACATGCCCAGGCCGACTCAGAACCCGTGTTGCAGCGGGCGCGCGCTCTGGGTGTCGAACGCCTGGTGGGAACCGCTGTGGCTGCAGCGCAGTCGGTCTTCGGAGCGCTTCCCCATGGGGCGACGGAGGTGGCCGCGGCAGGGTGGCTGAAATGGGTGTTGGTCTCAGCTGCCGTGTCTCGGATTCGCCCATCGTGGCAGGGGAATTTGGCGCAATGGCTGCTACTGGCCCATTCGCACTGGATCAAGATGCCTTTGCGTATCCTGGTGCCCCATCTGACCCGAAAAGCCTGGTTGGCTCTGTGGCCGCAAGCCAAAATATCCTGAGTGACCGCGGCGCAGCGGGGTGACATCGCCGCAGCTTGCCTGGGAAAAGCGTATAAATCAGATTTCGATATCAAATTAACTTGAAGTACATCCGAATTCATATTATTTTTAATAGCAAACAAGTATCTATGGTTAACAGGAAGTAACCATAAAAAAAGCGCCAAAAGGCGCTTTTTTATTAACCCGGGAGACCTAGATAACTCAGGCCACCCTCAGGGCAGAGACCTGGGCTGCACGAGACCGCCGGGACTGCCACTTACGGGTGGTGGCCAAGCCCAACAGACCCAGGCCCAGCAGCATCAAGCCCGAAGGCTCAGGGACTTGGCCGGGGCCGCAGGAACTGCCGCTCAATTGCTGATCACAAGTGGCACCCCTCAGGGCGAGCAGTTTGAAAGCGTCATTGAACCCGGCATCTGACAACGTGCCGGAAGCAGAGCCTGAGTTCACGCTTCCATAAGAACTGCTGTAAGCACTGATCAGCCAGTTGCTTGAATAGACGGTGGAGGACAGAGTCTGCGAATCTGGTTCGACGTTTTTGCCCACGTCGGCATAGTTTCCGATCAATTTCCAGCCACTGGTGATGGTGCCTGCAGCCAAGTCATCGCTTTGCTTTTTGAGGTCTTCTGGGCTAAGGTTAGCTGTGGACATGGCAGCAGGGCCCACCCATGCAAACACAGAGAGGTCAGAGTCGTTGTAGCTGGTATTGACTCCGTTGTCAGTGCCATTCCAGCCGATCGTCAGGGCATTCAGGTTCACCTTCAGAGCGCCAAAGCCGATCACCAGGGCTTCAGTGCCACGGCGGTTGTCAAGAGCATGAGGCCCAGTAGCGGCTGGATCTTCAAAGCTGCTTACAACGCCCAAGCCATAGGAACCCCACGAATACACGCTGGCTCCTGTGGACGAAAAATCAACACTGCCGTTGGATGCGGTTGAAGTCATGCTGGAGGTGGTATTGGACAGGCCCGTGAGGGTGGTTCCACCACATGCAGCAGAAGTGCATTCCGTCACGACCGACCCAGAGGTCAAGCCACCAAAGTTCCAAGTGGTATCCACTGCATGTGCACTGCCGACGGCCGCGACGGCCATCGCGGCACCTGCCAAGGCTTTTGCCAACGTTTTTGCGCTGCCACATTGATGAACGTTCATTTCAATCCCCTTTTTGGGCGGGCCGGCTTGTTGCAAGCTGGCACCAACACTTCAATCTATCAAAATATAAGCGATTTTCATGCCAAATAGAAAAACCTTTATAAATCAGTATCTTGGATTGAACAATCAGTCAAAGCGCCAACAAATGTAAGATAAATCGACAGGGCACAGTGTGACGCTCGCGATTTTCTACCGCAGGTTGTCCAGCAATTCCCTGGCGTGCGCCGCCTGTCTCAATTGTGGGTTGAGCTTGAGGGCGGTGTTGAGTTGGTCCCGTGCCTCCGGCTTTTGCCCCAACTGGGCCAGCACCACGCCCAGGTGGTAGTGGATCTCCGGGTGTTCGGGCTCGAGGTTGCGGGCTTGCCGCAAGGTGGCCAGGGCTTTGTCAGACTGGCCGCTGCTGGCCAGGGCCCAGCCCAGGGTGTCCACCACCAAACCGTTGTCCGGGTTGGCGCGGACGGCTTGCTCAGCCACCGCAACGGCCTGCGGATCTTTGAGGTGGATGAGCACGTTGGCCAAGTTATTGAGCACCTCGGGCTGCTCGGGGGCCAACTTCAGGGCCTGTTGATACTCCGTCTTGGCGGCGGCAAGGTTACCGGCCCGAGAGAAATGGTTGCCCAGTGCCGTGCGGGCCAGCACATCGCCGGGGTGCTGCTTCAGCCACTGCTGGGCAAAATCTGTCGTGCCCTGGGCCTGGACAAACGACATGGCATTGAACGCTCGCAGGAATGACTCGGTGGAAGGACTGACGGCGTAAGCTCTCCGGTAGGCGGCCACCGCTTCTGTGCTCTGGCCATTGGCAGCCGCCAGATCAGCCTGCAGCCAGTGGCCCACCACGGATTTCGGATGCTTGGCGATCAGGTCGCGGACGCGCTTGTCGGCGGCAGATTTGTTTCCCCGCCGGATGTCCAGTCGCGCCTGCAGGGCCAGCGCGGGGACATAGGTGGCCTGGCCCGACAGTGCTTTGTCGATGCTGTAAGCGGCACCTTCCAGGTTGTTGGCGGCGAGCTGCAACTCAGCCACCTGGGTCTGCGCCTGAGGGTTGAAGTCTGCCAGCCGTGTGGCCAGGGTGAGCTGGGTTTTGGCGCTGGCCACATCGCCGGCGGCCAGATGGGCCTTGGCCAGCATCATGACGACGGGCAAATCATCGGGGGTTTTGGTGGCCATGTCTTTGGCCGCTTTCAGGGCCAATTTGGTGTTGCCATGCGCCAGGTGAAAGTCGGCCAAAGCCAGACCCCACCGGGTTTCGCGCGGACCGGAGCTGGCGACCGCCTTGTCCAGCCATTCCCGAGTGGCAGGTATGCGGCCGCGGCGAGTCTCCAGATTGGCAAATTCAAACATGGCTTCGCTGTTTTTCGGCTCCGCAGTCAGCACGTCCTTCAGGCGCTGTTCAGCCTGTGGGTATTGGCCTGCCCGGATGTCGAGGCGGGCCAGATTCAGTTTGGGCAGGACAAATTTGGGTTGGAGCGCCAGAGCCTTGTCGAACGCCTGGCGCGCCCCCGCAGCGTTGCCGGAGTTGGCCTTGACCATGCCCAGAAGATTGGACAGACCGGGGTTTTTCTCATTGCGCTTGACCAGTGTCTCGGCCAAGGCAATCGCTTTGGAGAATTGCGCGTTGCGCTGGTAGTAGGTGATCAGGGTGGTGGCTGCGGCAATCTGACCGGGATCCGCCTTGACGGCTTTTTCAAGCTCGACCATGGCTTTGCTGGTCTGCCCGCTGGAGAGCATGCTCATGCCCAGTACCGCGTGCAGGCGAGGGTCGTCCCGACTGGCGATGGCTTGCTCCATCAGGCGCGAAGCGCGAGCGTACTGACCATTGGCCATGAGTGCAGAGCCCAACAGGGTCAGGGCTTGTACATCGTTGGGGCGGGCGCGAAGGTAAATTTCAAGCGTCGTGATGGCCTGGTCGTAATTCCGGGTGCGCAGGTAGATTTGCGCCAGTGGCTTGGCGATGGGCGAGTCGCCCTGGGCCTTCAGATAGATTTCAAAGTACTGCTTGGCTTTTTCGGGTTCGTTGAGTCCAAAATGGGCCAGGCCATTGAGCATGAGCACCTGAGGCTTGTAGCGGATGTAGTCCAGCGGGATGCGATCCAGCAACTCGGTCAGCTCCCGCAGCGCGGTCTGGGCTTCTTTCACTTTGCCATCCCGTTCGGCGACCAGTGCGCGCAGGTAGATGCCCAGGGGGTGTTCGGGATTGATCTTCTGGATGCTGTCGAGGTCTTTGCGGGCGTCCGCGAAACGGTTCAGGTCGATCAGCAGACCCGCTCGGGCAATCAGGGCGCCCAGGTGGTTGGGGTCGATCGCCAGCGCTTTGCCATAGGATTCAACGGCCTGACTGGCTTTGCCAGCGGCGTGAACTACCGAACCCCGCAGATAGTGCGTGTCTGCTGATTCCGGCGCCAAGGATACTGCTTTGTCGACTGCCGCAGAGGCTTCGGCATATTGACCCAGACGGAGCCGCACGGGCACTTCAGCCAGCCAGGCCCCTGGCATCTGGGGGTCCAATGCGCGCGCTTGCTCGATGGTGCGCAGGGCCGTGCGAGGCTCTCCCAAATCGGCCTCTGCGGCGCTGCGGATGAGCATGATCTGTTGACGCAAAGCCAGGGGCAGACCGGCCGGACTCATGTCCGGGCTCGACAGCAGGATTTTTTGTT
>JBDKJB010000065.1:0-7158 GCA_039796835.1 Pseudomonadota bacterium
TGGAGGTGTTTGACCCCCATCACATTCACGCGCACGCCTCCTATTTTTCGATCGAGGGCTTCAAGGCGCGTTTCTCTGCCGAGGTCGACCGTGCGATCCGCAAGGCAGCACTGATCAGTCCCGCGCAAGGCGTCGCCGCGGGCTGAAGGCCGTGCAACAGGACTTTGTCCTGTGTGAATTACCGAGGTTGATCCAAGCCCAAGGCCGTCAGTGCAGCCGCCATGTCGAGTGGCAGCGCGGCGTGACAGTCAATGTCCTGCCCAGTGATGGGGTGGACGAACGCCAGGCGCGTGGCGTGCAGCGCCTGACGCGGCATTGCCTCAGTCATCGCCCCGCCATACACCGCATCGCCCAGCAGAGGCATGTGGATGTGGGCCATATGCACGCGGATCTGGTGCGTGCGACCGGTGTGCAATTTGCACAACACCAGACAGGATTCATCGGTGCTGCACAGCACCTGAAAATCGGTTTTGGCGGGTTTACCTGGCAGGTGGGTGAGATCCACCACCGCCATACGCAGACGGTTTTTTATGTCACGTCCAATGCCAGCCTCGACCGTACGGTGCTCGGGCCCACTCCATGGCTTGCCCGAAATGGCCAGGTACTGGCGTTCTACCTCCCGAGCAGCGATCATGCCCACCAACGCGTCCATGCAGCGGCGCGATCGCGCAACCACCATCAGTCCGCTGGTGTCTTTGTCCAGACGATGCACAATGCCGGCCCGCGGCAACTGGGCGACCTGCGGATCGCGCGCCAGCAAACCATTGAGCAAAGTTCCGTTCCAATTGCCCGGCGCAGGGTGCACCACCAGGCCGGCAGGTTTGTTCAGCACCAGCAAATGCTCGTCCTCGTGCACGACGGTCAGCATCATCTGCTGTGGCACATAGGCCAGGCTCTGAGGTGTGGGTCGCAGCTCGATGCTGCCGTGGTCACCATCCTTGACGCGGTGGGCGGGCTTGATCACTGTCCGCCCTGCAAGGGAAACCATGCCGCTCTCAACGAGCTGCTGCAGATAGCTGCGTGAGAAGCCCGCCACCTGGCGCAGAATGGCCTGATCCAGGCGCTTCCCGTGGTCTGCAAGGCCAAAAACCAGAGGCCGGATTTCAGCTTCACCGCCCGCTTCGTCGTCTTCGGGCAAAGGCAGCTGGGCGGGGTCGGCCGATATAATCAAGTCATTGTTTTTCAAGTGAAAAAACCCTGTATGCAACCCATCGCGCTGCGCCTGAAATTATCCGTGCTTTGCCTGGTCTTGCTGGCGGCTTGCGCGTCCAAGGAAGTGGACCCGACGGCAAACATGAGCCCCAATCGGCTGTATGCCGAGGCCAAAGACGAGATGGGCAGCGGGAGTTGGGAAAAGGCCTCGGCTCTGCTCGAAAAGCTCGAAGGCCGTGCAGCTGGCACACCGCTGGCCCAACAGGCCCAACTGGATCGCGCTTACGCGAAGTACAAAAGCGCAGAAACTGCCGAGGCGCTGGCCATACTGGACCGCTTCATGAAGCTGCATCCGGCCAGCCCCGCGCTGGACTACGCGTGGTACCTGAAGGGGATCATCACCTTCAACGATGAGCTTGGGTTTTTCTCGTCCTTCACCAAACAGGACCTGTCCGAACGGGATCAGAAAGCGTCCAAGGATTCCTTTGAGGCCTTTCGGGAGCTGGTGTCACGTTTCCCGGAATCGAAATACGCCCCCGATGCGCGCCAGCGCATGACCTACATCGTCAACTCGCTGGCACAGTATGAGGTGCATGTGGCGCGCTACTACTATTCGCGCGGAGCCTACCTCGCCGCCATCAACCGGGCACAGATTGCTTTGGCTGACTACCGCGCGGTGCCCGCCCTGGAAGAGGCCATGTACATTGTCTTCCGTGCCTATGACGCCCTCGGCATGGTTGAGCTGCGCGACGACGCCCGACGGGTGATGGAAAAGAACTACCCCAACAGCGAAATGCTGCGCACCGGCAGGCTGCCGGGCGGCAGCGGCCCCTGGTGGAAGGTCTGGTAGGGCCGCAGTGCCTGAAGCGCATCCGCGAATTCACTGTCCGAGCGCAGCCGCCGCATCGGCGGTAAAGCTGACAGCAAGCGGGCCCCATAGCCCATTTGCGCGAGTCGGGTGTCGCAGATCACCAGGATCCCCGAGTCCGTCTCGCGACGGATCAGACGGCCCGCGCCCTGCTTCAAGGTGACAGCGGCTTCAGGCACAAAATAATCATTGAACGGGCTGCGACCCTCGGACTGGAGACGTTCGCTGCGCGCTTCAACCAGGGGGTCATTGGGCGGCGGAAACGGCAGCTTGTCGATCACCAGCAGCTGCAAGGCGTCACCGGGCAGGTCCACGCCCTCCCAGAATGAGGCAGACGCCACCAGCACGCAACCCTTCTGGCCGTGGCGGCTGCCTTCGCGGAAACGCTCCGTCAGCTGCGATTTCGAGCCCTGCCCCTGCACCAGCACCTCGACTGCGCCGGAACCGGCAAAGTGCTCCTGCAGGGCTTCACTGATGGTTTTGAGTGCTCGCAATGTCGTCGTCAGCACCAGCGTGCGCCCACCCAGGACCTGCGCCTGGGGTGCGACCCATCCAGCCACTTGCTGGCTGTGGGCCGGATCATTCGGCTTGACAAGCTGGCGCGGCACAAACACGGCCGCCTGGGTGGCGTAGTCAAACGGGCTGCCCACCCGCAACACATCCGCTTCCTGCAGACCACAGGGCTCAGTGAACCAACTCAGCTGGTCGTCGTCTCCGAGCGTGGCTGAGGTGAACACGAAAGTCTTTGGAGCGGCTGTACCGCTGTCAGCGAGCCTCGGCGCGTTCAGGATACGCTGCTGCACCGCCTGTGCGATGTCGAGCGGGGATTCGACCAGCCGCAACTGCCCACCCGACAGGCCACCGGACTCGACCCAGCGCACCGTATTTTTGGCTTTCACATCCGCAAACAGCGCCAGCGATTCACAGAGTTGGGCCGCGCGGCCATGCAGGCGCACAAAATCAGGACTGGTCTCTTGCACCTGCGCTAAACCTTGCTTCATCGCTTCACAGGCCTGGATCACGCCCTGCAGCGCCTCGGCCCAATCCCCCGGATGCACGCCCTCGGGTGACTCTTCCTGCCATTTGAGCTTGCGGCTCATGCCGGTGCCGCTGCCGTGCCGCTCCGCCTGCACCCCAACCACGCGGCGCCACTCGCGTACCGCCTGCTCCTGTGCGCCGCAGAGCTCTTGCCAGGGGACCAGCGCCCGCGCCTGCGCCAGCCCGACACCCAGAACATCCACGGCAAGGTCGGTCAACTGACCGCTGGTAAGCATGCACCCCAGGAACTGGACCCCGATCTCATTGAGCTGGTGAGCCTCGTCAAACACCACCGCGTCGACGCTGGGCAAGAGTTCGGCCATGCCGGACTCGCGCACCGCCAGGTCGGCAAAAAACAGATGATGATTGATGACCACCACATCGGCACCGAGGGCCTCACGCCGCGCCGCATTGACATGGCAGCTCTTGTGTTGCGGACAGTCGGAGCCGAGGCAGTTTTCACGCGTGGAGGTGACCAGCGGCAGCAGCGCGGAGCGTTCATCGAGTCCGGGCAGTTCGGCCATGTCGCCGCTTTGGGTGACCTTGCTCCAGCGCTCGATGGTGGCCAAGGTGCGCACAAGGTGTCGCTGGTTGTGGTTGAGCTCATGCCGAGCCATCTCCAGCCGTTGTTGGCACAGGTAACTGGACCGGCCCTTGAGCAGCGCCGTCTTCACTGGCAAGCCCAAGCTTGCCACCAGCATGGGAAGGTCACGACCAAAAAGCTGATCCTGCAGATTCTTGGTGGCAGTGGAAAGCAGGACGCGCTTGCCGCTGAGCAAGGCCGGCAGCAGGTAGGAAAAAGTCTTGCCCACGCCGGTGCCCGCTTCGACCACCAGCGCACCACCGGTCTCAAACTGCTGCGCAATGGCCAGCGCCATGCGGGTCTGCCCAGCGCGGGGCCGAAAGCCTTCAACGGCCTGGGCCAGCGGGCTGTCGGGTTGCAGGCAGGCCTGAACCTGTGCGGTCAAGCCAAGCGCGGTCAAACTCATCCGGATTCCTTGTCGAGCACCGCGCCTCTCAGGGTTTAAGTGCAATTCCTGACTATTTTCACACTGCTGCGGACGGCGGGACAACGAGCTTGGCTTAGACTCAGTCCTTGACGGTGCAAAAACCGCTGCCCCCCTTTCGATCTCACATCCCATGCTCAAAGGCTATCGACTCACCGCTTCGACAGGCATCCATAAGGGTGACCGGGAATACCAGCAGGACCAGGTGGCGCTGCTGCAGCACCCCCGAGTGGCAGGTTGCGTGCTGGGTGTGGTGGCCGACGGCATGGGTGGCCGCAGCGGCGGCCGCAAGGCGTCCGATCAGGTCATGCTGACCGCCCGACAGCTTTTTGAGCGCTATTCTCCCGAAGGTGACGACGCCAGCGCCCTGCTGCGTCAGGTGGTGCAAGAGGCACATGTTGTCATCCGGCTTACGGCCATTTCTGCCGAGCAGGAGCCGCACAGCACCGTGGCAGCGTTCATCATCAATCCCGGCGGAGACTGCCATTGGGTGCATTGTGGTGATTCGCGCATCTATCACTTCCACGGCGCCAAGTTCGTCAAACGCACCTCGGACCACTCCTATGTGCAGGCCCTCGTCAACCGGGGCGAACTGACGGAAGAACAAGCCCACTCCCACCCGCAGTCCAATATTCTGATGGGTTGTCTGGGCACCGAAGACGACCCTGTGCCGGATTTGCATTTCATCCCGAAGCTGCGTGCCGGCGACAGCCTGTTGGCCTGCTCAGACGGGGTATGGCATTACTTCAATCACAACGAACTGGCCTCGGTCATGTCGAATCTGTCGGCCCGCGAAGCCAGCGAGTTCATCATCCAGAAGGCACGCACCCGTGCCAACGGCGGTGGCGACAACCTGTCATTGGTCATCATCAAGCTGGAGCCCCGGGTCGAAGAAAAACCCAAGCTCACCCCAAGCATGTTCAAACCGCTCTGAGGTCGGTCCTTGATATTTCAGTAAAACTCAAATCTTTTAGAAAATATCATTTTTCCCGTTATTGGATTTTGCATTTTTGCTATCTAATCTAGAACAAAAAATGATTATTTGTGAGTTTTATTGCTTGATGAATTGATTTGAAACGGTTCGGGATGCAGCAGGCTTCGGGCCCACCTCTGCTTGGCCACCGATACGGCTGGTGTGTTCCTTGCGGCGCTGCTCGGCAGCTTTTTGACGGTTTTCAAACTCCTGGCGCCTGAAGGCTTCTTGAGCCACCTTGCGGTCCCGCTCGAGCTGAGCCTCACGCGCAGCGCGCAAACGCTCTGTCCGCTCCTGGCGCCGCTGGGCTTCTGCGGCGCGTTCGCGCTCACGCCCAGCGATGCGTTCGTCGAGCAAGCGCAGTCGCTCAGCCTGGGCCGCTTGCGCGTCCATGAGCCGCTTAGCATCCGTTTGCAGAGCTTCTGTGGAAACGCGCTGCTCCGCCCGAGACACCTGATCTGCAGCGCGCGCGCGCGCCTCCTGCAGATTGAGAGCCACTTCCTGGCGGCGCAGGTCAGCAACGGCATCGTTGCGGATCCGCCGCTGCAGGGCAATGCAATCGTTCACAGCAAAACGTTGGTAGCAGGCCGCCTGCTCATTGGCAAAGACCTGCTCCACCCGGGCGCGTTCCGCTTTGATGCGTTCACGCTCGGTATCCACCGGAACCGGAGTCTGCGCAACCGCCCCTCCCCAGGCGAGCAAAGCCACCGCCAGCGTCTGGCGCGCACAGCACCGCCTCACGTCAGCGCCGACGCCAGGCCGCGCCGCTCCAGCGCCAGATACTCGCTGGACTGCATTTCGTGCAGGCGCGACACGGTGCGCGGAAACTCATGCGCCAGGGGCCCTGCGAGGTAAAGGGCCTCCGGTGCAACGGCGGCTGAAATGATGAGCTTCACGCGCTGATCGTAAAGCACGTCCACCAGAAGCGTGAAGCGCCTCGCCTCGGACGCCAGCCGAATGGGCATTTCGGGCACGTCGGAAAGCAGCACCGTGTGGAACTGCGCGGCAATTTCAAGGTAGTCGTTTTGCGAACGCGGCCCGCCGCAAAGCTCCTTGAAGTCAAACCAGACGACACCGCCCGCGCGCCGCCGGGCTTGAATCTGCCGAGCCTCAATATGCAGCATGGGGGGGTCATCGGGTGTTTCAGCCAGGCTGTCAAAAGCTTCTTGCATCAGCGCATCAGCTCTGGCCCCCAAAGGGGTATGGTAGGTTTGCACCTGAGACAGGGTTTGCTGCCGGTAGTCGGTGCCGTTGTCGACGTTGACCACCTCCAGATTCGCATCGAGCAGATCGATGGCAGGCAGGATGCGGTCGCGGTGCATACCGCCCGGGTACAGGCCATCAGGCTTGAAATTCGATGTGGTCACCATCCCCACGCCGTTGTCGAACAGGGCAGCCAGCAAGCGGTGCAGGATCAGGGCATCGGTGATGTCTGCGACATGAAATTCGTCAAAACAGATTAACCGGTACTTGCGGGCCATCCGCTTGCCCAGCACATCCAGCGGATTGACCGTGCCCTGCAAACCGGCCAGTTCGCGGTGCACTTCTCGCATGAATTCGTGGAAGTGCAAACGCACCTTGCGCGTGATGGGCACGGCATTGAAGAAGCAGTCCATCAGGAAACTCTTGCCCCGCCCCACCCCACCGAACAGGTACACCCCGCGAGGAATGGGCGGACGGGAAACGAGTTTCTTCAGTCTGCCACCGCGGGCAGCCTTGTAGACCGCCCATTCTTCGCAGCAGCGCCCCAATGCGGCAACCGCACGCAGCTGCGCCGGGTCGCTCTGGTACCCCCGTGCAACCAGCTGCGCCTCGTATGCCGCTGAAACAGCGCCCACGGATTGGTGCCCCGAAGTCAAGCTCAGAAGTTGAGCGTTCGCTTGTCCACCGCCAGCGCGGCTTCCTTGGTTGACTCGGACAGCGAGGGGTGGGCATGACAGATGCGGGCGATGTCTTCGCTGCTGGCTCGGAACTCCATCGCCATGACACACTCGGCGATCAGCTCGCTGGCCATCGGGCCGACGATGTGCACACCAAGAATCTCGTCGGTGCCGGCGTCGGCCAGCATCTTGACCATGCCCGTGGTATCGCCCAGGGCCCGCGCACGACCGTTGGCCAGG
>JBDKJB010000066.1:0-7149 GCA_039796835.1 Pseudomonadota bacterium
AAAGTCTCGTGGTGTCAGCACCGCCGAAAACACGGGCACACCCGTGTCGAGCTGGACGCGCATGAGCCCGTCGATGACGGCGCTGGCGACGAACTCATGGCGATAGATGCCTCCATTGACCACCAGAGCGCAGGCCACGATGGCGTCAAACTGGCCGCCGCGCGCCAGCTTGAGTGCCACGAGAGGGATTTCAAATGCGCCTGGCAGCACAAAGCGCTGCACCGCGGTGCGCGCTTTTCGGGCAAAGACTGCCTCAGCCGCGGCCACGCCTTGATCGACGATGTCACGATGCCAGGACGCCGAGATGATCGCCACGCGGCGGGGAGCCAGCCTGGCGGAGGTGGGGGAAGGTTTTTTCGAGGTCTGATTCATGGGTGCTCCACTGAGCTGCAAAGGTGGCCAGAATCAGGGCAGGCGCGCACAACACAGCCACGCCATGGTTGTGCCATGCAGCGGCTGCGCAAAACGCGATCTCTTGCATCCGGACTGTGACCGTCGGCCCTGGCATCGCACCAGGTCTGCTGACCCCGGCACGCCATTCAGCACGCCGGGCGCTCGCGGGCTCTTGCTGTGGCTCGCAGCCACCGCAAATACCGCCGGTGGGGACTTTCACCCCGCCCTGAGAACGCTTGCCTACGCTTTCGCACAGGCACAACAATTTTAAGAGAAGAGGGAGTCCCTTACTCCAGCTCGATGGCCAGTGCCTTGAGGGCTTCTTCAATCGGAATGAAGAGATTGATGCCGGCCGTGCCAGCACCCAGACCTGCCACGGTCATTCCGACCACGCGGCTCTTGGCGTCGAACAGCGGGCCGCCGCTGCTGCCCGGCAGGATGCGCACATCGCTTTGCACATAGTTCACGCCGTCAAGCTGACGGAACCCGCTGATCACGCCCTTGGTCAGGGTGCCTGCAAAGGTCTTGCCCAGCGGCGAACCAATCACAAAGGCGTCCTCTCCGGTCGCGGGGGGCTTCAGTTTGAGATGCAGGGCAGGCAGAGCCGCAGCTGCCGGAACCTTCATCAGGGCCACATCACGGGTACGGTTGCTGCGCACCAGTTCTGCAACGAACTCCGCGCCCGAACTCAACCGAACCTTCATGAATTTCTGCGACCCAACCACATGCTGGTTGGTCAGCAGATAACCGTCGGAGGATACAAAAAAGCCGCTGCCGCTGCGATTGCCGTCAATCAGCGTGAGCGTGGAGTCCACGAGCTGCTGAAACGAGCTTTCCACAGTCGCTGAAGGTTCCTCTACCAGCTTGATCTTGATGGCCGCCTGTTTGGGGGGCTCTGGAACATCTACCTTGCCGTGCAGCAGGTCAAAGTACGCCTGTTGCGCCAGCAGGTTGGTGGCCGCTGCGGTGAACGCCCGGTCCAGCAATTCGGGCAGGCCGATCTTCTCGACCTGATCGTTGTGGTAACTGCCCTCGGTCGTCACATCGAGCAGGACTTTTTGCGCCTTGGGCGAAAACACCTCCCACCGCACCTGCAGCCAAGCGCTGCCCTGGGTCTCATTGGTGCCCTTGGTACAGGCCTGCAACTCGAAGTTCTTCAAGGTCAGGCCCAACTCAAATTCAGCATCGCGGCGGTTGTCGTCGGTGTCGAACGCCGAGCGGTTGGCACCCCCGATGACCGGATAGCCGATGGATTCAATTTTCTGCCGGAACAACCGTGCCCATGGCCGGCTGATGGTGGTGGCCAATGTGGCCGTGAAACGCACCGGCGATGGCTGGTTGCAGAACCACCCGCGCGTGATTTCGCCGACGGCAGCCTCATTGGCGGTGGACATGAAGCGCTTGACCACGATGGTCTTGGGCTGCTGGGCCAGATCGGCCGTGATCGGTGCCTGAACAGCGACCTTCTTGGCCACTTTGGATGGTGTCTGGGCAACGCTGGGCCCCGCTGCCCACAGCGGCAGCAGCGCCACCAGACACAGCTTGGCAAGAGCAGTTTTCATGTGCATGCTTTCATTCACTGGCGCAGTTCGCCCTGGCCCAGCACCACGTATTTGAGTGAGGTGAGCCCCTCAATGCCCACGGGCCCGCGGGCGTGGAACTTGTCGGTACTGATACCAATTTCAGCCCCCAGGCCGAACTCAAAACCGTCGGCGAAGCGGGTGCTGGCGTTGACCATCACGCTGGCCGAATCTACCTCTCTGAGGAAGCGCTGGGCATGGACATGGTCGCGCGTAAGGATGGCGTCGGTGTGGTGCGAGGAATAGCGATTGATGTGGGCGATGGCCTCATCCAGCCCAGACACGACCTTGATGCTGATGATGGGCGCCAGGTATTCCTCGAACCAGTCCTGTTCGCTGGCGTCCTTCAGCTGGGCCCCCGCCACCTGCGCGAGGATGGCTTTGGCCGCCGGATCACAGCGCATTTCAACGCCTTTGGCAGCATAGATGGCACCGATCTGTGGCAAGAACTCTGCCGCCACGTCACGGGCTACCAACAGGCCTTCGGCGGCATTGCAGGGGCTGTATTTCTGCGTCTTGGCATTGTCAGCCACGCGCACGGCCATAGCGATGTCACAAGGAGCATCGACATACACGTGGCAATTGCCGTCGAGGTGCTTGATGACAGGCACCTTCGCCTCGGCACTGATGCGCTCGATCAGGCTCTTGCCACCGCGCGGGATGATGACATCTACATGCTGGGGCATCGCAATGAGCTGGCCCACGGCGGAGCGGTCTGTGGTTTGCACCAGCTGAACTGCGTTCTCGGGCAAGCCGGCATCACGCAGGGCCTGGCGCACCAGAGCCGCCAGGGCCCGGTTGGACTCGATGGCTTCGGAGCCGCCACGCAGGATGCAGGCATTGCCGCTCTTGATCGACAGGCCGGCGGCCTCGATCGTCACGTTGGGCCGACTTTCGTAAATCATGCCAAAGACACCGATCGGCACACGCATCTGCCCCACGCGGATGCCGCTGGGTTGCTCTTTGAGCCCCACGATATCGCCGATCACATCCGGCATGACCGCCAGCTGTTCGCAGCCCAGGGCGCAGGTGTCGATGACAGCCGCCGTGAGCTTGAGCCGGTCGCGCATCGGGGCGCTCAAATCACCCGCACGGGCCAGATCCTTGGCATTGGCTTCCTGCAGGGCAGCTGCATTGGCACGCAACAACTGCGCCAAAGCGCGCAGGGCCTGGTTCTTCACCGTCGCCGTCGCTCTGGCCATGGCTTGCGAGGCAACGCGGGCCTGTGCGCCCATGGCCTGCATGGTGACAGCGATGTCGGTGGCATTCATGCCGTGATTTTACGTTCGCCCCTGCCGCCCGCACATTCACGGCAGAGCTGATGGGCCAGGCGCTTGAGCGCTTCCCAGGGGTCATGCGGCCAGTCGGGCTGGCGCAAGCCCTTGCAAATGCCGTCCACCACTTGGGCAGCCTTGAGCAGGCGGCGCAGCGCAGGCTGCGACAGGTGGGGCAATGCGCGTTCAAACAGACGCTGCTTGGGGCCCCAGACGCGCTGTTCATTCAGCGCCACGGGCAGAGGCTGACCCTGGGCCATGGCATCGCGCACGCGCTTGAGTGCCCGGATGTCGTCGGCCAGCATCCAGTGCACCAGCACCTCGGCTTCGCCTTCAGCTTTCAGGCCGTCCAGCATGCGTTGGGTGCGCTCCATCTGCCCGCCCAGCACCGCTTGCTGCAGCTGCGGCACACCATAGCGCGCCACATTCAGCACCGAGGCTTCGATTTGCTCAAAGCTGATCACCACCGGTTGCGCCGCCGCCCTTGTGACGTGCAGCAGGGCCAGCTTTTCAATTTCCTGGTGCGCCGCCAGCAGGTTGCCTTCGACCCGGTCTGCAAAGAAGTGCAGGCTGCGCTGGCCTTCTTCACCGTCCGCCACGCGCAGGCCGGCGCGGGCCATGCGCTGGACAATCCAGACGGGCAGTGCGGCGCGATCCATTGGCTCGAGAGGCACGGACACGCCTGACGATTCCAGCGCCGCGAACCAGGCTGCCTTTTTGCTGGCAAAGTCCAGTCGCGGCAGGGTCACCAGCAAGAGGGTGCTGTCGCTGCCCGCCATCTGATCGGCCAGAGCCTGCAGGACGGCACTGCCTTCCTTGCCGGGCTTGCCACTGGGAATGCGCAGCTCCACGACCTGTTTGTCGGCAAACAGGCTCATCGACCCGCTGGCTGCCAGCACCGCCCCCCAGTCGAAATGCGCTCCCATGACGGTATGCACGCTGCGCTCAGTGAAGCCCGCCGCGCGCGCTGCGGTGCGGATGGCATCCTGCGCCTCCTGCACGAGCAGGGGTTCGTCGCCATGCAGCACGTACACACTGCGCAAGCCGCGCTTGAGCAGGCCGGGGAGCTGTTCAGCGCTGGCTTGCATGGGGGTTCGCGCTCGGCACGGCGGCCAGGCGACGCAGCATCTGCTGCACCAGATCGGCCTGCATGTCGCGGTAGAGCACCACTTCCTCGGCTTCCTTGGCCAGCACTGCGGATTCGTTGAAACTGATGTCGCGGCTTTGCAGCAGTTCGCTGTCGAGGATGAGGTCCTGGCCGCGGGCATTGCGCAACCGGAAGCTGACCCGGATACGCAACTGAAATTCACGCACCTGGCCCGTGGCATTCACGCCCACCACAGTCTTTTCACGCTGCTCGTTCAGGATGTCCAGCCGGACTTGGGCAGGCTCGCGCACCCGCTCCCCCAGCATGCGGCGCAGGTCCTGCGCCACCGGGCCGTTCTGCGGCGCGTTGACGTGGATGCTGTCAAAGTTGTACTTCTGCTCGCCGCGCAACTGGAAACCGCAGCCCCCGAGCACCCCCAAGGCCAACCATGCCACCATCAGGCGGTGGACAAGGGCACACAAGGAGCGCAGCACGTTCAGCCGATGACCACGTTGACCAGCCGCCCTGGCACCACGACGACCCGTTTGATGGCCTGGTTGCCGACCTGCTGGCGCACCGCATCAGCGGCGATGGCGGCAGCCTCAATGGCGTCTTTGCTGGCGCCTGCTGGCACGGTGATCGCTCCACGCAGTTTGCCGTTGATCTGCAGCATCAGCTCGACCTCGTCCAGCTTCAGGGCCGCCTCGTCCACCTGCGGCCAGGGCGCGTCGAGCAAATCGCCCAGTGCGGCGGCATAGCCCAACTGCGCCCAAAGCGCATGCGTGAGGTGCGGCGTGGCCGGATACAAGCAGCGCAGCAGGATGCCAAAGCCTTCCGCCACCGCCAGATCAGCGCCTTCGCTGGCGGCAGCCTTGAAGTCTTCCAGCGCATTCAGCAGCTTCATCGCCCCGCTGACCACCGTGTTGTACTGCATGCGCTGGTAGTCATAGTCCACCTGCTTGAGCACGCTGTGCATGTCCCGGCGCAGGACCTTGGCTTCCTTGCCAAAGCTGGTATCTCTCAAAGGAGAGAAGGATTTTTCCGATATTTCATGCACATACTTAGCTACTGAATTTGTAGCATTCAGTTTTTGCGCAAACCCCCAGACCCGCTTCAGGAAGCGTGAACTACCCTCCACCGCGCCGTCGTTCCATTCGAGCGTGGCCTCGGGCGGTGCGGTGAACATGGTGTAGAGCCGGGCGGTGTCTGCGCCGTAGCGGTCGATCAGCTCCTGCGGGTCGACGCCATTGTTCTTGCTCTTGCTCATGGTGGTCACGCCACCGTACTCGACCGTCGAACCATCAGCCCTGAGCTTGACACCGGTCAGCTTGCCGGATTCATCGTGCTGGTGCTCGACCTCATGCGGCCAGAACCATTCGATGCCGCCCTTCACGCCCTTGCGGAAGTAGCTGTGGTTCAGCACCATGCCCTGGCACAGCAGGCGCTTGAAGGGTTCGTCCACCTTGACCAGGCCCAGGTCGCGCATCACCTTGGTCCAGAAGCGCGCGTATAGCAGGTGCAGGATGGCGTGCTCGATGCCACCGATGTACTGGTCCATGCCAGTGCCACCCATCCAGTAGGCAGTACCGTCACCCACCATGGCCTGGTCGTTTTTCGGGTCGCAGTAGCGCATGTAATACCAGGACGAATCCACGAACGTGTCCATGGTGTCGGTTTCGCGCCGTGCGGGCTGACCACACACCGGGCAGACCACGCCGGCGTGGAAGCCTTCGTGCTTGTTCAGCGGGTTGCCGCTGCCGTCGGGCACGCAGTCTTGCGGCAACACCACAGGCAGGTCTTTTTCTGGCACCGGCACCGCACCATGCTGGGCACAGTGGATGATGGGAATGGGCGTCCCCCAGTAGCGCTGGCGGCTCACGCCCCAGTCGCGCAGACGCCAGGTGGTTTTCTTCTCGCCCAGGCCGCGCACCTGCAGCGCATGCGCGATGGCGTCAACAGCCTCCTGGTGTTTCAAGCCGCTGAAGCTCAGGGAGTTGACGGTCACGGCCCTTGATTTGTCGCCGTACCAGTCTTGCCAGTGGTCGTAGTCGTACTCGAGCCCGTCCACCAGAATCACTTCAAGGATGTCGATGCCGTATTTCTTGGCAAAGGCGAAGTCACGCTCGTCATGCGCCGGCACTCCCATGACGGCGCCGTCACCATAGCCCATCAGCACATAGTTGCCAACCCAAACCTCCACCTGCCCACCCGTCAGCGGATGGGTGACGGTCAAGCCCGTCTTCATGCCCAGCTTCTCGCGCGCGGCCAGTTCAGCCTCGGTGGTGCCGCCTTGCTTGCACTCCTCAATGAAGGCGGCAAGCGCCGGATTGCCCACAGCGGCATGCTGGGCCAGCGGATGCTCGGGCGCCACCGCGCAGAACGTGACGCCCATGATGGTGTCGGCCCGCGTGGTGAACACATACATCCGGCCACCGCCAATCAACTGGCCATCGGCGCCTTTGATCTGGTGCGTGAACGCAAAACGCACGCCTTCGCTCTTGCCGATCCAGTTGTCCTGCATCAGCTTGACGCGTTCGGGCCAGCCGGGCAGGTCGGACTGGACGGCGTCCAGCAGCTCGGGCGCATAGTCGGTGATCTTCAGGTAATAGCCAGGGATCTCTCGGCGCTCCACCACTGCGCCGGTGCGCCAGCCTTTGCCGTCGATGACCTGCTCATTGGCCAGCACGGTCATGTCCACCGGGTCCCAGTTGACGACCTGGGTCTTGCGGTAGGCAATGCCCTTCTCCAGCATCTTCAAAAAGAGCCACTGGTTCCATTTGTAATAGCTGGCGTCGCAGGTAGCGACCTCGCGGCT
>JBDKJB010000067.1:0-7106 GCA_039796835.1 Pseudomonadota bacterium
TTCCTGGAAGTCGGCAGCCTGAGTGTGCATTTTGAGGATGCCGCTGGCAAAGTCCACCTCGCAGTGGTGCAAGCGGGCTCGGCGGTGGGTGAAGGCGGGTTTTTTGCCCATGCGCCCCGCAATGCCACGGTGCAGGCCGTGGGTGAATGCAAGCTTTGGAGCCTGCCATATATCAAATACACAGAGCTCTCGCAAAAACTGCCCCGTGTTGCGCTCGCGCTGGCCATGGGCTTGGGTGCCATTGTCACCAAGCGCATGGCCGATCGGCGCAAGCGCGTATCCGTCACCTGATTCATCTCTTTTACAGAACCACCCACATGGCCCTTGCTTGGTTTGGACAAAAATCCCCTTCTGCTGACGCCAAAGCCGCGGCGGCAACCACCCCTGGCGAAGATCGCAAAGCCAGACGCAACGAGCGCCGCGAACAGTTGTACGGTGTCGTCCGCGACGCCATGACCCGTGCCGGAGTGCTGACATCCAGTTATAAATTCAAGGTCCTGACGCTGGACTCGCAGGGCCAGAACTATCTGGTGATGGTGGATCTGGTGAGTTCCGCCAAAGAGGATCCCGGGAGGCTGTCGGAGATCGAGGCCCTCATCACCCACAATGCCAGGGTGCGCCATGATCTGCAAGTGGCATCGGTGTACTGGCGGTTGAGCAACCACGTCACTTCGGGCCTCTTGAACCGGCCGAGTCCGGGGGCTGCAAGCCCCGGGGATAGCACGACGCCCGCAGCGCTCAGCAGCCCAGGCCTGGACATCAATGAAGTGCTGGCGTTCAAACAGGCCTTTGCCGCCGTTCCCGCACGGGAGCTCGCGGCGTCTGGCCAGGTCCTGCGTTCGGGGCCTCGTGGGCCGCAGCTCGACAGAGGGACGGTTGAACAGGACCTGGAAGAGGGGGTATCCCCACTGGGGCCCACGCAATTCGGCGAGCTGCGCTGACCGGGGCCTCCCTGGGGGATTCAGTGCCCTGCAAAATCCACCAACGTAAACAGGGACAACCCACCTGCCCGAAGCTTTTCTGAGCCTCCCAGTTCGGGCAGATCGACAATTGCCGCGCCCTCGGTCACGACAGCCCCCAGCTTTTCGAGCAGCTTTTTGCCGGCCATCATCGTGCCGCCCGTGGCAATCAAATCATCGATCAGCAACACGCGGTCGCCTTGGGCGACCGCATCGGTGTGCAGTTCGACAGTGGCGCTTCCGTACTCCAGCTCGTAGGTCTCTTCGACCGTGGTGAAAGGCAGTTTGCCTTTTTTCCGGATCGGTACAAAACCCAAGTTCAACTCATAGGCCACCACGCTGCCCAGGATGAAGCCACGGGCGTCCAGGCCGGCGACCACGTCTGGCCGCCGGTCCGGATCCATGTAACGGTTCACAAATGCGTTGATCAGGACACGGAACACGCGCGCATCCTGCAACAACGGAGTGATGTCGCGGAACTGGACGCCTGGCGCAGGCCAGTCTGGTACGGTGCGGATGTGGCGCCGCAGAAAATCGGAAATGTTGTGGTCGTGCATGGTTCTCAGTTGCCAGAAAGCAGAAGCCGTTCGGCCCGGGCCAGTGACTCTGGCTTGCCGGACATCACCAGCGTATCACCTTCTGACAGGATGGCGGTGGCAGGATCACCATGGCGCATCCCCCCATGGCTTCGTACCGACACCAGCCGAACCCCGACGGCGTCCAGCAACTCGCGTTGCGCTGCCCGACCGATGGCGCGGGCCCTTGCCGGAAGGGTGAGGGTGGTCAGGCGGTCATGGTGTGCATCGGCGTCGCCGTCGTCGTCCGCCCCATGAAAATACCCGCGCAGCAAACCGTACCGCGCGTCCCGCTGCTCCTGCACGACACGGATCACCCGACGCATGGGCACGCCGACCAGGGCCATGGTGTGGGTGGCCAGCATCAAGGAGCCTTCGATGGCTTCTGGCACGACCTCGGTGGCACCTTCAGACTGCAGGAGTTCCAGAGAATGGTCGTCCTGTGTGCGTACGATCACGGGAACCTGCTGCGCATGGGTGCGCACATGGTGCAGGACCTTGCGCGCCGCACCCTGGTCCAGATAGGTGACCACCACAGCGCTGGCTCGAGCCAGGCCGGCCGCCATCAAGGCCTGTAACCGCGTGCAATCCCCAAACTCGACGGCATCGCCTGCAGCGGCAGCCTGGCGCACGCGGTCAGGGTCGAGGTCCAGCGCCATGTAGGGTACGCCCTCCTGCTCGAGGAGCCGGGCCAGATTCTGCCCACAGCGGCCATAACCGCAGATCACCACATGGGCTTTCACCTTGATGGATTTGCGCGCGATGTGGGTCATCTGCAGTGACTGCTGCAGCCACTCGCTGCTGACCAAGCGCAACACGATGGCATTGCTCCACTGGATCAAGAAAGGGGTAACCAGCATCGAGATCACCATGCTGGCCAAGATCGGGTTGAACAGGTTGGGCGGGACAAGCTTGCCGCCCTGGGCCAGCGTCAGCAGGACGAACCCGAACTCGCCTGCTTGCGCCAGGTAGATGCCCGTGCGCAAGGCGGTGCCGGCTGGCGCTCCGGTGGCGCGGGCCAGACAGGTGATCAGGACAGCCTTGAACAACACCGGCACCACAGCCAGCAGCAGCACCAGCGGCCAGCGGTCCGCCACCAAGCGCCAATCCAGCAGCATGCCGATGGTGATGAAAAACAGGCCCAGGAGCACATCATGGAACGGCCGGATGTCAGCCTCCACCTGGTGCTTGAACTCTGTTTCGGAAATCAGCATGCCAGCGACAAAAGCTCCCAGCGCCAGGCTCAATCCGGCCAGCTCGGTCAGCCAGGCCAGACCGAGAGTCACCAGCAGCAGGTTCAGGACGAACAGCTCCTCGCTGCGGCGGCGTGCCACCAATGTCAGCCACCAGCGCATGGCATGCTGACCGCCCAGCAGCAGCAGAGCCAGCAGCGCCACAGCCTTGAGCGTGGCCAGACCAAGAGATTCGAACAGGTGCGCATCGGCTGCACCAAGTGCCGGGATCAGCACCAGCAGCGGCACTACGGCCAGATCCTGGAAGAGCAGGATGCCGATCACGCGCTTGCCGTGCTCGGTTTCCAGCTCCATGCGGTCCGCCATCAGCTTGACGACGATGGCTGTGCTGCTCATGGCCAATGCGCTGGAGAGGGCCAGCGCTGTCTGCCAGGTCATGCCCCAATACCGGGGCAAGAGCCAAGCCGCGACCAGTGACACGCTGGTGCCGATCAAGAGGGTGAGACCAACCTGCAGGAAGCCCAGGCCAAACACATGCCTACGCATGGCCCGCAAGCGTGCCAGATTGAATTCGAGACCGATCACGAACATCAGGAACACCACGCCAAATTCGGCCAGGTGCTGCACCGAAGTCGAGTTTTCAGCGACGGCCAGGGCATTGGGTCCGATGACCACACCCACGGCCAGATATCCCAGCATGGGCGGAAGGTTCCAGCTGCGGCAGACCACCACCCCGAGCACAGCGGCCAGGAGGTAAAGCAGGGTCAGCTCGAGTGACGTCATGGGGCAATGCTAGCCTGCCTCGCCGATAGAATCGAAAAATGTCGCGTCCCGCAGATTCTTCCGCAGCGCAGGTGCGTGCCATCCACCTCGCGCACGAGACCTTCCGCATCGAAAGCGCCGCCCTGCAGGGCCTGGTGGCCCGCACCGGGCAGGCCTTTGCCGATGCGGTGGTGCTCGTGCAAAGCGTGCGTGGCCGGGTGGTGGTGATGGGCATGGGCAAAAGTGGGCACATTGGCCGCAAGATTGCCGCCACGCTGGCGTCCACTGGTACCCCGGCCATGTTTGTGCACCCGGCGGAGGCCAGCCATGGGGATCTGGGCATGATCAAGGGCATTGACCTGGTGCTCGCGGTGTCCAACAGCGGTGAGGTGGATGAGCTGACCACCCTGCTGCCCGTCATCAAGCGCCTGGGAGCCAAGCTCGTGGCCATTACCGGCAACCCGAGCTCCACCCTGGCCCGTCATGCCGACATCGTGCTGGACAGTGGCGTGGAGCAGGAAGCCTGTCCCTTGCAACTGGCACCGACCGCCAGCACGACGGCCCAGCTTGCCGTGGGTGACGCCCTGGCCGTCGCCTTGCTTGATGCCCGCGGGTTCAAGGCCGAAGACTTTGCGCGGTCCCATCCCGGTGGTGCGTTGGGGCGCAAGCTCCTTACCCACGTCGAGGACGTGATGCGCACTGGGGACGCCGTCCCCAGTGTTCGGTTAGAAGCCGGTTTCAGCGACATCATGCGGGAGATGAGTGCCAAGGGCCTCGGCGCAACAGCCGTGACGGACGCCGATGGCAAGGTTCTGGGCATCTTCACCGACGGCGATCTGCGGCGCCTGGTTGAGGCCGGGGCCGATGTCCGACCCTTGCGCGCCCGCGATGTCATGCATGCTGGGCCACGCATGCTGGCCCGCCAGGCCCTGGCCGCGGAGGCTGCGGACCTGATGGAGCAACACCGCATCACCAGTCTGCTGGTGGTGGACGAGCGTGGTTGCCTGGTCGGTGCGCTCAATAGCAACGACCTGATGCGCGCCAAGGTGATCTGATGCCTACGCTGCCGGCTCCGGCCTTGACCTTCGCCCCCGAGCTGTTGCTGCGCGCGCAAATGCTGCGTGCTGTTTTTCTCGATGTGGACGGTGTGATGACCGACGGCGGCCTCTACCAGGGCGAAGCGGGCGAACAGCTCAAGCGCTTTCATACCCTGGACGGCTACGGACTCAAGCTGCTGATGCAGTCCGGCATTCAGGTGGTCGTCATCTCCGGTCGCGACTCCCCTGTGCTGCGCTCACGCCTGAAAGAGCTGGGTGTGCAGCACATGAGCCTGGGCACAGAAGCCAAGTTGGTGGCTGCGGCGGGCTGGCTTCAAACCCTGGGTCTGGCGTGGCAAGACATAGCGGCCATGGGCGACGACTGGCCGGACCTGCCCGTGCTCCGGCGCTGTGCTCTGGCCTGTGCACCCGCCAATGCCCACCCGGAGGTATTGGCCTGCGCCCACCATGTCACCCGCAGTGCCGGTGGGCATGGCGCCGTGCGCGAGCTGTGCGACGTGCTCCTGCAGGCCAAGGGCGTTTATGCGCGGCTGCTGGCGCATGTTGCGGACGGCCAGGGCGCTGCTGGGTGACGATCGTGCCGGAGCGCACAGCCCTGGCCGCCGCTCTCCTGCTTCTGCGGGGTGTCTGGGACCGGCTGTCGCTGTATGTACCCATGCTGTTGATGGCCGTGCTGGCACTGAGCACGTACTGGCTGGTGCGCAGCACGCCCGACTTTGCGCCCGTCGAGCTTGCCAAACCGCCGTCGTTCGAACCCGACTACGTGATGTCGGGCTTTGCGGTCAAGACCTTCGACACGACAGGGCGGCTCAAGAGCGAGGTCAGCGGGGCGCAGGCACGCCATTTCCCGCACAGCGACCAACTGGAAATCTCGTCGGTGCGCATCCGCTCCTTCAATGCTCGGGGGCAGCTGACCGTTGCCAGCGCGGACCGGGCGCTGACTGACTCCGACGGCCGGGAGGTCGAGCTGCTGGGCAACGCCACCGTGGTGCGTGAAGCCGTGGGCGGGCCCCACCCAGCACCACGCCTGAGTTTCTCGGGGGAGCACCTGCACGCGAACACCCTGACGGAAAAGATCCGTTCCGACAAACCGGTTCGGCTGACACGCGGGGCCGACCAGTTTCAGGCCGACACCCTGGCACTGGACAACCTGGCTCAGGTGGTGGAGTTGCGCGGGCGAGTCCGAGGCACGATTGCGCCCGCAGCGCCAGGGGCCCCGTGAGCAAGCTGGCGTTTGTCACCGGTGCGTCGAGCGGGCTGGGTCAGGCGCTGGCCATCGAGTTCCACCGGCAGGGCTATCGGCTGGCGCTGGCCGCGCGCCGGGATCATGAAATAAAAGCGTGGATATTCCGTCATGGAATAAGCACAGAGAGCTATAAAATATATAGCGTTGATGTGACCCAGCCCGAGCAGCTCATCGAAGCGGCCGCAGATTGCATGGCCACCCTGGGTGTGCCTGACGTGGTCCTGGCCTGCGCGGGCATCAGCGTGGGGGTGGACACCGCCGAGCGCGAAGACCTGGAGGTGATGCGCCAGACCTGGCTGACCAACAACCTCGGCACGGCCGCCACCTTCCACCCCTTCATCCGGCCCATGCAGGCGAGACAGTCGGGCACCCTCGTGGGGCTGGCCAGCGTCAACGGCATCCGTGGTCTGGCCGGGCATGGCGCCAACGGCCCCAGCAAGGCCGCGATGATCTCCTATCTGGAAAGCCTGCGTCTGGAGATGCGGGCCAGCCACGTCCGCGTGGTCACGCTCTGCCCAGGCTATGTCGCCACGCCGCTGACCGCGGGCAACCGGTTTTCGATGCCTTTCCTGCTGCAGCCGGATGAATTTGCCTGCCGGGCGTTCAAGGCCGTCGAAGCGGGGGCCAGTTACCGGGTCATTCCCTGGCAGATGGGTGTGGTGGCCAAGCTTCTGCGCATCCTGCCCAATGCGGTGTTTGACCGGGCGTTGTCAGGCCGCAAGCGCAAGTCACGCGCTGCCAAACCTGTGGTGGACGACGACAAGCAGGCATGAAAAAAGGGCCCATGACAGGGCCCTTCGGTATGTTGCGCGAACGCGCAGCTGATCGGATGGATCAGTAGCCGCCGCCGCTGCGGCCACCGCCGCCATAGCCGCCACCACCGCTGCGGCCACCGCCGCCGCCGCCGTAACCGCCGCCACCACCACCACCGTAGCCACCGCTGCGACCACCGCCGCCGTAACCGCCACCACCACCACCGTAGCCACCGCCACCACCAAACCCGCCTGTGCGGGGGGGGCGAGGCTCCATCGGACGGGCTTCGTTGACCACCAGGCCACGACCACCCACCTGCTGACCATTCATGCCGGCAATGGCTGCCTGGGCTTCAGCATCGCTGCCCATTTCAACGAAACCAAATCCTTTGGACCGGCCGGTGTCGCGCTCCATCATGACCTTTGCGCTGGCCACGTTGCCAAAAGCGGCAAAGGCTTGCTGCAAGTCACTGTCACGATAGCTGTAGGGCAGGTTGCCCACGTAAAGTTTGTTGCCCATCCAAGGGACTCCCAAAAAAAACAAAGAAACAGCGATGGAGT
>JBDKJB010000068.1:0-7103 GCA_039796835.1 Pseudomonadota bacterium
TTGTCCACCGCCAAGGGCGTGGCATCGCGGTCGCCATACCGCTTCGAGACACCCCTGAATTCCACACCGTGCTTCATGCGATGCCTTTCTTGCGCCGCCCCAAGGTGCGCTCTCCGACCAGGAACTGAATGGCCGCTGTGGCCAGGCTCATCAGCACAATGAGCACGGTGCAATACGCCAGCGCTACGCCATAGTCGCCATTACCCACACGGCCGATGATGTAGGTTGTGGCAAGCTCGTTTTCTGCCGTGACCAGGAAGATCACGGCGCTGACCGTGGTCATGCTGCGCACAAAGCTGTACACCAGAGCCGCCACCAAGGCTGGCTTGAGCAGCGGCAGCACCACCCGGAACAAGGTCTGCACGGTCGATGCACGCAGCATCACAGAGGCTTCATCCAGGGATTTGTCCAATTGTTTGAACGCGGCTGTGCCTGCGCGCACACCCACTGGCAGGTTGCGGAACATGAAGCACAGCACAATGATCAGGCCGGTGCCTGTCAGCTCCACAGGGGGCACATTGAACGCCAGGATGTAGCTGACCCCCAGCACGGTCCCGGGAATGGCAAAAGCCAGCAGTGCAGCAAATTCAAACACCGCCCGCCCTTTGAATTCCGCCCGCGCCAGCAACCAGGCAATGAGCAGGCCGACGCTTGCCGTCAGGGGAGCGGATGCGCCTGCCAGCTTGAGTGTGGTCAGCAGCGAGTTCCAGGCGGTGCCCGCCCAAACCAGGCCGTGCTGGCCCCATTCGAGCGCAAATGCCGTCCTGAAGTGATTCAGCGTCGGTGTGTAGTCCCTGCCCCAGGTCTGGACAAAACCACCGATGAATGCAAACAGATACACCACCAGGGTGAACGCCAACCAGGGGTACACGACAGCATGTACAACACGCCGCAGGCCGTCGGGCAGTGGCCCAGGCAGACCAGCATCACCTTTGCCACTCACCGTGGTGTAGCTTTGCTTGCCGAGCAGCCCCCGCTGCAGCGCGAATACTGCCAAGGCAAACAGGGTCAGTATCCAGGCCAGGGAAGCCGCCCGACCTTGGTCGTATTGCGCACCCACGATCGCAAAGAAAATTTCGGTCGACAGCACCGAGAACTGCCCACCCACCACGATCGGGTTGCCGAAATCGGCGATGCTCTCTATGAAGCCCACCAGGAATGCGTTGGCTAGACCGGGCTTCAGCAAGGGAAGTGTGACACTGAAAAACACCTGCTCCCGGGTGGCCTTGAGGGTACGTGCAGCTTCCTCCAGACTGGGCGACACGCCCTGGACCACCCCACGCATGATCATGAATGCGATCGGGGTGAACGCGAACATCTGCGCCACCCAGACGCCGAACATGCCGTAAAACCAGCGTGTGGGGGTGACTTCGAACAGAGCCTCGAGCGCCTGGTTGACCAGACCCGCTCGGCCAAACAGCAGGATCAGGCCGAGACCAACCACAAAAGGAGGGGTGATGATGGGCAGCAGCGCCACGACCCGCAAAGGGGTTTGCAGTCGGGGTCCAGCGCTGCGCTCGGCCAGCAGCGCCATCAATGTTCCCAGCACAGTCGTCCCCATCGCGGTGAGTAGGGCCAGGAACAAGGTGTTCCAGGCCACCCCGCAGCGCACACCCCCCACGAGGCAGCTCAGGCCCCAGACACGTTCATTCCCGATGCGATCGAACAAGGCCCCCAGGGACCACTGTCCCTCTTCGGTCAGAAAGGCTCCGTACAGGGACTTGGCCACCGGATAGGCAATGAACAAGGCCAGCAGCGCCGAGCAGCCCACCACCGCCGCCGCAACGAAAGGGTCCCCCTTGAAAACCCCCAAGCGCGCCAAGCCAAACGCAAACAACACCAACAATGAGGCCAGCGCCAGCAAGGCGCCCAGCCCCATGCCGAACTGGTTCGCCGCCAACTCTCCAAACTGCTGGTTGAAAACTTCGAAGGCCCAGCCTTTGGAGCGGATCACAAACCCACTGCCGACCAAACTTCCGAAGCCAATGGCGCCACCCGCCAGCAACCATGGGGCCTGGGCTCGACCCACCGAAAAACCGAGAGCCATGAAGGCGATCACCAACCCACCCAATCCCAGCAGCAGCCACCGGCGCCCGTGCACAAGCGCCTGCACCATGCCATTGGCCGTCTCTGGGCCACCCAGAATCTGGCCCCAGACGCTGTACCAAGCGGTGTCCTGAACCGCATACCACGGGAAAGCAATGTATCCCAACAGTCCGACGGCCAGCCACAGCCGAAGGGTCCGCTGCGAAGAACGCACCCGGCTCAACGCGGCAGGGAGTTGACGTCCTTCTCCCATTTGGCGATCAGGCGGCGGCGCTCAGCTGCCGAACCATACTTCGCGTAGTCGTAATTGATGAACTTGATCTTCTTGAAATCCGGAATGCGGGGGTCGTTCTTGGCCGCCTTTGCAGATGGCACCTGGAACTGTTTGGCCGCTACCGCCATCTCCTGGGCAGCCGGGGTCAAGGCCCATTCATAGAACTTTTTGGCAGCCTCCAGGTTGCGCGCGCCCTTGATGATGCTCATCGAACCAATTTCTGCTCCGGTGCCATCGGCAGGGGTCACGGTTTCTATCGGGAAGCCTTGCATCTTCTCACCCACACCGTCGTGGACGAAGCTGATGGACACTGCAGTTTCGCCGCGCGCAGCGGCTTTGATGGGGCCTGTCCCGCTGCGGGTGTATTGGCTGATGTTCTTGTGGAGGCCCTTCATGTATTCAAACGCCTTGTCCTCGCCCATCAGCTGAACAAGGGTAGCCACCATGGTGTAGGCCGTGCCGCTACTGGCCGGGTTGGCCACCTGCACGTCTCCCTTGAGGGCCGGGTTGAGCAGGTCAGCCCAACTCTTCGGCTCGGGGATTTTTTTCTTCGCCAGCAGCTCTTTGTTGTAGCCAAAGCCCAAGGGGCCTGAATAAATGCCAACAGTGCGGTACTTGGACTGCTCCGCCTGCTGCTGGGCCCAGACATGCAGACTCGACAGCGCGGGGGATTTGTACTCGAGACTCAGGCCCTGCTCCGCTGCCGCCAAATGCGGGTCCCCCGTGCCCCCAAACCAGACGTCGGTCTTGGGATTTTCTCTTTCGGCGATGACTTGCGCCAGCGCTTCGCCTGAGCCCTTCATGGTGACGTTGACCTTCACTCCCGTGGTGCGCCCGTATACCGTACCGATCATGTTGCACCACTCAGCCTGAACGGAGCAGATGATGTTGAGCTGGCCCTGAGCTTGCGCACCGGCAGTTGCAAGCAGCAACGCTGCGGCAGTGACGACGTGTTTCATGGTGTGGTTCAGTAATTTGATTACAAGAGAAGTGTACTCAAGTCACTCGCATTTCTCCTAAGGGTTAACGTGGAACTAATCTTCAGGGTGCTTTGTGATGAGCTCGTTCATGAAACCGAATTTGCCAAAAATATGAAACTCAGTTACATTGCCTATTTTTCCCTGGCAACCTTTTTCACACAAAATGTCCTTCGATTTGGTCCTTTTCGGCGGCACGGGCGATCTGGCCTGGCGCAAGCTCATGCCCGCACTTCTTCAGGCTTTCCGCCATGGCACACTGCCTGAGGGGGGACGCATCATCGGCGTCGGACGCGATGCGCTGACGGCAGATCAGTACCGCGAACGCATCCGCTCGCGTTTTGACGCTGTGGACCTGGACAAGCGCCCCTCCCCGGATGAGTTTGCCAAGTTTGCGAGCCTACTGGATTTTGTGCAGATGGACCTGTCAAAACCGCGGGACTACAGCACGCTGGCGGCCGTGTTGAACAAGCGGGCTGCCGACACCGTGGTGATCTACCTCGCCACCGCACCGGCCCTGTTCACCACGGTCTGCGAGCAGCTGGGCGCCGCTGGGCTGAACACACCCCAGGTACGCATCGTGCTCGAAAAGCCTCTGGGCCATGATCTGGCCAGCAACCGGGCCATCAACCAGGCCGTCAGGGGGCTGTTTTCGGAAAACCAGATTTTCAGGATCGATCACTACCTGGGCAAACCATCGGTGCAAAACCTGTTTGCGCTGCGCTTCGGCAACACCCTGTTTGAACCCCTCTGGCGGCGTGAGCACATTGCCAACATCCAGATCACGATTGCCGAAGACCTGGGAGTGGAGAAGCGCGGCGCCTTCTACGAAAACACGGGGGCATTGCGCGACATGGTGCAAAACCACGCCCTGCAATTGCTTTGCGCCATTGCCATGGAGCCCCCCATCAACGCCCATGCAGACGCCATCCGCGATGAAAAGCTCAAGGTGCTGCGCTCTCTGCAGCCATGGACGGCAGAGCGCCTGCAGAACAATGTGATCCGCGGCCAGTATGCCGCCGGGGTGGTCCGCGGCATGCAGGTGCCGGCCTATCGCGATGAAGAAGGGGTGGCATCCCACAGTCAGACCGAGACTTTTGTGGCGCTGCGAACAGAAATCAACAACTGGCGCTGGGCGGGCGTGCCGTTTTACATCCGTACCGGCAAACGCCTGGCCGGACGGGACGCTCACATCGAGGTCAATTTCCGACCCACGCCGCATGCCATCTTCAACACCAACAGTCCGCAAAGCAATTCGCTCTTCATCCACCTGCAGCCCAAGGACGGACTGGAGTTGCACCTGTTTGCACAGGGACAGGACAACCGGCGCATGGCAAACACCCTGTCTCCGGTTCAACTGGATCTGGATTTCGACAAGCGCTTCGGCAGCAATCGCGTCGGAGCCTATGAACGCCTACTCCTCGACGTGATTGACGGACGCCTCAATCTGTTTGTGCGCAGCGACGAGCAAGAGGAAGCCTGGCGCTGGGTGGAGCCGATTCTGGGCGCCTGGGCCGCTGACACGAGCGGCCCGCGCCTGTACGGTGCCGGCACCTGGGGACCCAGCGCCGCCAGCGCCATGATTGCGCGGGATGGGTTCTGCTGGACGGAAGAAGCCTGATGCTTGAACGCATCCGCGCCTCCTTGACTTCTCTGGCACCCGCTGAACAGCGCGTCGGCAAGCTGGTCCTGTCAGATCCGCGGGCCTTCACACTGTCTCCGGTGGGCGAGCTGGCTGCACGTGCGCTGGTGAGCAAGCCCACGGTGGTCCGTTTTTGCCGCAGCATCGGTTACGACGGCTTGGCGGACTTCAAGCGCAAGCTGGCAGGATCGGTCAGCGAAGGGGTGCCATTCATCCACCGCAGCGTGGACGCCGATGACAAAACGGGCGATGTGATGGTCAAAGTGGTGGACAACACCGTGGCAGCCTTCCTTAAATATCGAAACGATGCCAGCACGGCCGCGATTGAGCGAGCGGTGAACGCGCTGCTCGCAGCCCACGAAAAAGGCCGCAAGGTCGAGTTTTACGGGGTTGGAAATTCTGGCGTGGTGGCGCTGGATGCGCAGCACAAGTTTTTCCGGCTCGGCTTGAACACCGTGGCCCACAGCGACGGACACATGCAGGTGATGAGCGCCACGCTGCTGAAGCCAGGCGATTGCGCCATCATCATCTCGAATTCCGGGCGGACGCGCGACCTGATCGATGCGTGCGACATTGCCCACAAGAACGGTGCCACCACCATCACCATCACCACCAGCGGTTCACCCATGGCTGCGCGCGGGCACATCCACCTGGCGGCCGATCACCCGGAGGGTTTTGACCGTTACAGCCCGATGGTCTCCCGCCTGATGCATCTTTTGGTGATCGACATCCTCACCACCTGCGTGGCTCTGCGCATCGGCAGCGACAAGCTGCAGCCTACACTGAAGGAGATGCGCATCAATCTACGCAGCAAGCGCTACGCCTGACCGCCGGAACACCCTTCGTTGGCAACGCCACTGACCACGTGCCCCGCCGGGACATGCCGCGCAGCAGACTCGATGTGGCCAGCCTGATCATCAAAGAAGAAATCCGGCTCGAATTCGCGCAGGAATTCACCCTTGGCCAGACCGCCCAGGAACATGGCCTCATCCACCGCAATGTTCCAGTCCATCAGTGTTCGGATCGCTCGTTCATGGGCTGGTGCGCTGCGTGCGGTGACCAGTGCCGTGCGGATGCGCATGCTGGGCTGGCCCGCCTGCTGCAGCGCATGTAGCGCGGCCAGCAGCGGCTTGAACGGGCCGTCCGGCAGAGGTTTGGCGGCGCGGCGTTTTTCATGACTGTGAAATGCCTGCAGGCCCTTGCGCTGATAGACCTGCTCCGCTTCATCCGAGAACAGCACCGCATCGCCATCAAACGCAATACGGACCTCCTTCGGAAACGAATCTCCCGCCTTGACCGAACCCGTATGGACGGTGGCTGCCGCAAAACCAGCCTCGAGAGCGGCCCGCACATCTCCCGGGTTAGCAGACAAAAACAGGTTTGCACGCAGGGGCCGCAGGTATCTGTAGGGTTCTCGCCCTTTTGTGAAGACACCACGCTCGATCACCAGGCTGCTGGCCTGGGCTGAATTGAAGACCCGAAGCCCGGACACCGGGTCGTTGCGGGAAAGGATGACCACTTCCACGCGCTTGTGTTCGGGGGTATTGAAGGCCAGCAACTTCTTGATGAGCGAATGCGCCACCCCGGGTTTGGCGGCCTGCTCCAGGCGCTCCAGCTGCAGCTGCATGTAGGCTTGGTCATTGGTCTGCTCAAAAACCTTGTTTTCCTCCTCAAAGTCAAACAAGGCTCGGGATGAAATCGCCACCACCAGTTGGTTGTCAAGATTGGAAGCCATTCATTTCACCAGTTGATTGAGTTCCATGATCGGCAAGAGCACTGCCAACACGATCAAGGTGACGACCAGTCCCATGCCGACAATCAATATCGGCTCTGCAAGAGTGGCCAGGTACATCGCCCGGTGCTGCATACGGTCACCGATCTGCTTGGCCGCCCGATCCAGCATCTGTGGGAGCTGCCCTGTGCGCTCTCCCAAAGCCGCGAACGTCACCAGCAGCAGGGGAAACCGAACATGTTGCTGTATGGCTGTGGACAGCGGTGCGCCTTCACGGACCATGCCCACCATCTTGAATGCATCCCGCTGCATGGCCGAATTGCCCAGTGTGCCAGCCGCAGCCTGCAAGGCTTTAAGCACCGGGACACCCGCTGCCGACAACAAACCCAATGTTCCCGAAAAACGCGCGGCATTCAAACCCTGAATCAAGCC
>JBDKJB010000069.1:0-7096 GCA_039796835.1 Pseudomonadota bacterium
GGCCGCAGTTGTGGCCTCGCCTGCGCTGGCCTCTGCTGGCGGTGCTGTCGTACAGCATGACCGTGGTGGATGTGGCCACGGTGATCGGCCCGCAATCACCGCCCACGTTGTCTGTCCTGGCCTGGACCTGGCTGCAGGACGTCGACCCCCTCCAAAGCGCGTTGGGGAGTGTGGCAGCCTGGTGGCTGGCGCTGAACGTCGCCGTGGTATCGCTGATGCTGTGGACGCTGTGCGCCCACCCTGCGTGGCGCAAGCGTTGGGGCAACGGAGCGCGGGGCCGCGCGGACTGGCCTGACCAGCCGCGTGTCGCTGGGCCCGGCACCTTCCTGAGTGCCGTCTATGGTGCAGTGCTGTCGGCCTTGGCGCTCGGCAGTTTTTTTGGAGTGTGGGCTTTTCCAGCACTGTGGCCGCAGAGCTGGACTTTGGGGGCCTGGGACAGCGTGTGGCACAGCACAGGCACGCTCTGGACCACGCTGTGGCTGGCAGCAGCCAGCAGTGCGGTGTCGCTCGCTTGGTCGGTCGCATGGCTGGAGTGCGCCCCCGCGGGCTGGGACAAAGCTCTGCGCCAATGGGTCTACTTGCCCCTGGCATTGCCGGGCGTGCTGTGGGTGGTCGGTGTGCATGGCCTGAGCTTGCGCTGGCACATCGACACCCAGGGTGTTGGTGTCTGGCTGGCGCACGTCCTGGCCACCTTGCCCTACGTGCTGATTGCGCTCAGTCCCGCTTATCAGGGCTTTGACCCACGTGGCAGCCAATTGGCCGCCAGCTTCGGGCGCTCACATGGGGCTTTCCTGTGGCATGTGAAATGGCCGTTGTTACGCGCTTCCCTGGCATCGTCATTTGCTGTCGGCGCTGCAGTCAGCGTGGCCCAATACCTCCCCACGCTGTACGTCGGCGGTGGACGCTTTGCCACAGTCACCACCGAAGCGGTCAACCTGGCCGCAGGCTCCCAGCGTGCGCTCACCTCCGCTTACGCGCTCCTTCAATGGCTCCTGCCCGTGCTAGGCTTCGCTCTGGCGGTACGGCTGGGCCGTCCCCGTCGCTTTCCTTCCCCTCCTTCTCCATGACCACTTTCCCGCACATCCCGGGCCACCGCTTGCTGCATGCCCCCGGCCCCACTCACCTGCACCAATCAGTACTGGAAGCCATGAGTCGCCAACCCTTGGACCATGGCGATCCACGCCTGGTCGATCTGGTGGCCAACTGTGAAGCAGGCCTGCGTCGCCTGGTGGGCTCCGCCCAGGCGGAAATCTTCATGTACGCCGCCAATGGCCACGGTGCCTGGGAGGCCTGCATCGCGAACCTGGTGTCTTCGGGTGACACCGTTCTGGTGCCCGGCACCGGTCATTTTTCAGAATCCTGGGCTGTGCAAACCGAGGCTTTGGGCGGCGTCGTGCTGCGAACGCCCTGGGTCGAGGGGCTGCCCTTGAACCCCGACGACATCGAGGCTGTGTTGCGCGCGGACACTGGGCATGCGATCAAGGCCGTTTTCACGGTGCACACAGACACCGCCAGCGGCATCACCAACGACCTGGCTGCGATCCGGCGAGCGATTGACCGGGCCAGTCATCCCGCTCTGTACGTGGTGGACGTCGTGGCTTCACTGGGTGCCACTGAATTTGACATGCAGGCCCTGGGAGCCAATGTGGTGATCGGCGCCTCGCAAAAAGGCCTGATGTGCACGCCTGGCCTTGGCTTCTGTGCGGTCGACGCCACCGCCATGGCGGTGGCCCGTGCCAACTCCCAGCCTCGCTTTTACTGGGACTGGGTGCGGCGCATCTCGGACTTCACTTATATGAAGTTCTGCGGCACAGCGCCACAGAACCTGCTCATGGGACTGGAGGCAGCATTGGGGCTGATGCAGCAGGAGGGCATGGCGCAGGTGTTTGCGCGGCACCGCCGGGTGGCGGGCGCCACGCAGGCAGCCGTGCAACGCTGGGCCAAGGGTGGTCAGGTGGAGTTTTTCGGAAAGGTACCCGAAACGCGTTCCGTGTCGGTCACCTGTATCTCTGCCCAGGGGTTCGATGTGGAAGCGTTGCGGACAGTGGCCCGCGAACGCTTTCAAGTCGCATTTGCCGGAGGGCTGGGGCCGTTGACAGGTCGCGTATTTCGCATTGGCCACTTGGGCGACATCAACGAAGCCATGATCATGGGCGCACTGGGTGGCATCGAATCTGCCATGCGCGTGCAGGGGCTGCGGTTTGAGTCTGGGCTCGAGGCCGCGGCCGCCACGCTGGCAACGATGCCCTGAGTCGGCGCTCCCCGCCCTACTTCGCAGCTCCCGACGCAGCGGCGGCCGGAGGCGGGCTGATGCCCAGCCGTTTGGCGATCGACTGCTCCAGCGCCTTGACCTTCGGGTCCACCACGGGCCGCATGTCCGCCACCAGTTTTTCTGACAAGGCCTTGTTCATCTCGCCCGCATTCTGGGCAAACTTGCGACCCACGGGGGACTCCAGCACCTTGATGAGATCCCGCAGCTCCTCTTCGTTGAACTTTTCGTCCAGCACCTTGCCCACGGTGGAGGGAGCAAGTTTGACCACGCGCTCGCGCACGGGTGGCACCACCTCCTCGACATACTTCTTGAGATCAGCCTGAATCTCTTTGGCCACGGCTTCGCGTTTGTCTTTGTCCACCCGGGTCCGCAAGGCGATCTGCGCCTGCTGAGCCATTTGCTGGGCCGGCTGCTGGACCAGCAGCGCCGCCATCTGTTCCATGCCCTGGCGCTGAAGTTGCAGCACCTTGCTGATGAGTTCAGCTTTGGCTGGGGAAGCCTGGGCAAAGGCAGCCGAACCTGTGACAGCCAGCAGGGCCAGGGACAAACGGGCAAGTTTCAAAGCAGACATGATGGCTCCATGATTGAGGCAGTGGCAAAGCATTGGGTTCCAGAGGCTTGGATTGTTCCAGATTCGAATGGATACCGGTGAAAATGCCGCTTTTCTTGCGCTTCTGAGCCTCTGCAATGTCTTTGATTCTCGATCTGCGCAGCCTGCGGGCGGGTGACCGCGTGCTGTTGCAGAACCTTCGCCTGGACGTGCCCGCCGGAGCCATCCACACGGTGATGGGGCCCAGCGGGTGCGGCAAATCCACCCTGCTGGCGGCCCTTTGCGGCACACTCGCACCTGGCCAGGTCTTTGATGGAACCATTGAACTGAATGGGCGACGTATCGACACCTTGCCCACCCGGCAACGCCGTGTGGGCATCCTGTTTCAGGAAGATATGCTGTTTGCCCACATGACCGTGCTCGAAAACCTGCTGTTTGCCCTGCCTGCGGCCAAAGCACACCCCGATCGCCCGACCGGCTGGCGTGAGGCGGCGGCCCGTGACGCGCTGGCCAGCGTCGAAATGAGTGCCTTTGCCGACGCCGACCCGGCCACACTGTCCGGCGGCCAACGCGGTCGGGTGGCGCTGATGCGTGCGCTGCTGGCAGAGCCACAGGCCCTGTTGCTGGACGAGCCATTTGCCAAACTCGATGCCGCGCTGCGCGACCGCATGCGCGAACTGGTGTTCGAACTGTTGCGCGCCCGCGGCCTGCCCACGCTGCTGGTCACCCATGACGTTGAGGACGTGGCCGACCCTGCCAGCGTCTATTCGATGACCTCTGCCTGAACCGTGCTGGACCGCTTGGCCACTACCTTCATCGCGCCCGCCGTTCAGGCCGGAGCGGGCTGCCTGCACCGGATGGGCCTGCGCGCCGACACCATCAGCCTGGCGGGCTTCGCCACGGGGATGATGGCAGCCTGCCTGATTGCCAATGGCGCACATGCTTTGGGGCTGGTGGCCATCCTCCTGTCCAGGATTCTGGATGCCCTGGACGGTGCCCTGGCACGGCTGACCGAGCCAACCGACGCTGGCGGCTTCCTCGACATCACCCTCGATTTCATCTTCTACGCCAGCATCCCCCTCGCATTTGCCATCAACAATCCGCCGCAGAACGCGCTGCCCGCAGCGGTGCTTCTGGCGGCCTTCATCGGCACCGGGTCGAGTTTTCTGGCCTTTGCCGTGCTGGCGGCCAAGCAAGGGCGCCAGAGCGCAGCCTATCCAAACAAGTCCTTCTATTTCCTGGGCGGCCTGACCGAAGCCTCTGAAACCCTGCTGTGTTTTGCAGCCATGTGCCTGTGGCCCCAGCTTTTTCCTGAAATTGCCTACGGGTTTGCAGGCTTGTGTGGCATCACCATCATCTCCCGCGTGGTGGGTGGCTACCTGGCTCTCAAGCGGCTTGCTAAATAGAGATGTTGCGCCACCTTGTGCTTCTTGGCCTCGGGCAGGCGCATCGCGCCTTGCTGGACAGCCTGGCCAGACGCATGCCAGCCGACCTGGACGTGACGCTGATCACGCGCCGGCATGCATGGGCAGAGCCTGACGCTCTGCTGCGCAGGATTGCGCTGCATCAAGCTCTGGGCGCTGAAACCGTCCAAGACCTGCCCTCTCTGGTCCGGCGCAGTGGCATCCGTTGGGTGGCCGAGCCTGTTGCGGCTGTGGAGGCGGCCCGCAAGCGCCTGCACCTTGAGGACGGGCGCAACCTGCGTTTTGACTGGCTGTCGGTCGAAACCGAACCGGAACAGATCCGCGACGAAGTCGAGCGTCAGATGCCCGGTGCCCGCTCGAACGGGCTCTTTCTTCATCCGCTGGACGATCTGGCCAGGCTGTGGCCCCGTGTTCAGCAGCTGGCAGACAGCCGGCCCCTGCGTTTCGCCGTGACCAGTTCACCCGCCAGCCCCGCAGGGACCGTTCAGGCCATGGAGTGGTCCTTCACGTTGCGTGAGGCGTGGCCGCAGTCGGCCGTGACTTGGGTGGCGGGCGCTGACGCCCTGGCTTGGGCTTCACCTGCCATGCGCGACGCGCTGCGTCGGCTCCTGTCCCGCCACCGCATCACGCTGCTGGAGGACGTGGCCTGTCGCGTGGAGCCGGATGAACTGCATCTGGCCAGCGGAGCTCGGCTGGCGTGTGACGTGCCCTTGCTCGCTGGGCCCTGTCAGCCTGCCGCGTGGCTCGCCGCAAGCGACCTGGCGCTGGACAGCGCTGGCCACGCCTCTGCGGTAAGCGGCTTCGAGCATGTGCTGGTGACCCCCTGGCAGCACAGTGACCGTGCCAGACGCATCACATCGGATGTTCGGCGGCTTCTGCAAGGTCAGCCACCATCCCGCAGCCAGGCACCAGCCCTGCATCCGGCAAACGTCCGCACAGGCTCAAGGACGGCCTTGGTCGAGGCCTTCGGAATGACCTGGGGGCAGTCCTGGCTTGGCGGCCGGGTCGCCAATGCCCTGCTCAGGCGTTAGCAAGCGCCAGCCAGTCGCACATCCGTTCGAACGATGCGCGCGCATCGTCGCAATAGGCTTTGCCACGCAGGTAGCCGTGGATCATGCCCGGCCCGCGGTCCAGCACTGTCACCACACCTGAGGCCTGCAGCCGCTCTGCGTAGGCGATACCTTCATCACGCAATGGATCACATTGGGCCACGGCCACATAGGCAGGTGGAAGCCCCTGCAGGGTCGCTGCCAGCAGCGGCGCGGCCAGCGGATTCTGCAGGTCTGCCGGATTGGGGCAGTACATCGCATTGGTGGCTGGCATGGCAGCCACCCTCAGCAGTGGCCCGTCCGCATTCTCAACATGGGAAGGCCGATTGAGGGCAAAGTCGACAGCAGGATAGATCAACAACTGGGCACGCAGCTTCTGGGCGCTGCCCCGGTGTATCTGCGTCTGAGACGCTGCCAGGTTGGCCCCCGCACTGTCGCCGCCCACCGCGATGGCATTGGGGTTCACTGCGAGCGCCTGGGCCTGAGCAAACACCCAACGCACCACGGCGCTGCAGTCGTTCACCGCTTGGGGGAAGGGGCGTTCAGGCGCCAGGGCATAGTCCACACTGAACACCGCTTGCCGGCAGCGCGCGGCAATGCCAGCCGCGATGTCCCAATGCGTCTCCGGACTCCCCTGCATCCAGCCACCGCCATGCATGTACACCAGCGCTGGCAACGGGCCCGACGCATCGGCGAGTCGGAATTCCCGCAAGCGCACCGACTGGCCGCTCTGCGGCACCGGGATCCAGTGCTCCCGGGTGACGATGCCCACCGGGTCGGGCTCACGCATGGCTGCGGCCACCTTTTCAAAATGCGCGCGTCGTTGGGCAGGACCGGATCCTGCAGGCAAGGTGGACCACGCCTCGTCCCAGTCCTTGAGGAAGACCCGCAACTGCGGGTGAACAGCGTCAGCCATCAAACGTTATCCTTTGTATCCAAGCAAACGGGGCAGCCACAGCACCGCCTCGGGCACATAGGTCAGGAACAGCAGAGAAGCCACCAGCACGATGATCCAGGGCACCATTTCGCGGATCACCACAAGCAGCGGCTGGCGCGACATGCTGGAGACAATGAACAGCAACAGCCCATAAGGCGGCGTGATCAGCCCGATCATGAGGTTGATGGTCACCACCAGGCCGAAATGCACCATGTCCACACCCAGCATCTTGGCCGTGGGGATGAGGATCGGCACGACCACCAGCAGAATGGTGCCGCCTTCCAGCAGGCAGCCCAGCACCAGCAGGAGCAGGTTGACCATCAGCAGGAAGCCCGCCTTGGAAAGCTGGTAGCCCGCCAGCCAGGCCTGCACGTCCTTGGGCAGATCCTCTTTGGTGACGACGTAATTGAACACCATGGCCCCAACGATCAGCAGCCCCACCGACGCCATCTGGCGCCCGCTGGACAGCAAGGCACCGTACATCCCCCGGCCCGTGACTGAGCGGTACAGCACCACCGAAATCACCAGCGTGTACAGCGCAGCCATTGCGGCCGCTTCGGTGGGCGTCATCACGCCGCTGTAGATACCCCCCAACAGAACCACCGGCATCATCAGCGCCGGCAGCGCACGCACGGTGAGCGGGAGGAATTCGCGCATGGGCACCGCAGGCTCAACCGGAAAGTTGCGGGTGTGGGCCAGATAGGTGTTGAGCCCCATCATGGCCGCGGTCATCAAGAGGCCGGGGATCACGCCGGCCGCAAACAGGTAACCGATCGACGTGTCGGAGATCAGCGCATACAGCACCAGCGGGATCGACGGGGGAATGATGGGGCCGATGACCGCTGTGGCCGCCGTGATGGCTGC
>JBDKJB010000070.1:0-7095 GCA_039796835.1 Pseudomonadota bacterium
GAGAGGGGATACCGAACGAATGATGCACCAGGACCTTGTTGTAGCGTTGTGCCACCCCCATTGCCGACAGGATGGCGCCCGTGGCGTAGGGGCTGAAGATCAAATCCACCTTGTCGACCGTGATGAGCTGTTCATAGAGTGTGCGGGCCAGGTCGGGCTTGGACTGGTCGTCTTTGAGGACCCATTCCACTCGGCGCCCCAGCAGGCCACCGCGGGCGTTGAGCATGTCCAAGTAGATCTCGCCCGCCAGCTTGTGCACGAGCGCGGTGGCCGACAAGGGGCCCGTCAGCGCCAGCGTGCTGCCAATGCGCAGGGGTGCACCCGATTGCGCCAGCGCAGCGCCGCTGCCCAGAGCTGCCGCTGCGGCCCCGGCCAGCAACACGTCACGGCGATGGATCGAAAGGCGATTCGTCATGTCAGTCTCCTAGTGGGTCACGAAACAGGGGGGGGAAGCTCAATGCCCTGTGCTGGTGTCAAAACCCTCGGGCACGGTGCCGGTGTATTGCTGATGGGCGACAGCCTCGTTGGACAAGGCAAATCCGATGGGGTTGGCTTGCTCCTCACTCAGATGCGCGATCAGGCTGGCGCAACGCGCCAGCATGGGCACCCCCTTGAGGGCGTTGACTGGAAAACCAACGCCCAACAAGACGGCGGGAATCGCCGCAGACACATTGAGCTTGAGCTCCTTGCCAACGATGCCCGGAATGACGCTCTCGACTGCTACGGCGATGTCGACGAAGCGCTGGCCGCCCCCATTGCTCTGCGACACCTGGAACAAGGCGCCGACCCGAGGGTCACGCGATTTGTGGATCGGATGGCCGTAACCGGGGATCGGCTCTTTGCGGGATCGCCGGGCGGCCACCACCGCGTGAGCAGCTGTGGTCAAGTCGCCACCATTTTTCTGGGCCTCGGCATCGATTTCGACAAACATCCTGCCTGCGGTCTCCGATGCGCCCAGGATCACCGACCCGCACCCCAGAATGCCAGCAGCAACTGCCCCTTGCAGGGCGTCCGGCGCAGCCGCCATGGTCATGCGAGCCGCCTGCACGCTTGGCACCAGGCCATGCTCGGCAATGGCCACCAGACAGGCGTTGAGCACAGCGCTCACAGCTCTGTTGGCAGGCTGGCCGGTAAGCAGGAAATAGAAATAGTCTCCAAAATTGGCTGTGCCAATCAGGTCCTGGCACAGATCAGTACCGCGAACTACGATGGTGTGCTCATTGGCCGTGCAGATGGCCGAGTTGGGAGCGATGGCTTTGCCGATTTTCATGTCAGGCCGCCGGAACGAGCTGGAAATCATATTGGCAGGACAGCCAGTTGCGGTCCAGCACGCGACCGTCGGGGGCAGTGCCCGGGCCGTGCTTTTCGAAATCGACAATCAGGCTTTCGCGCACGCCAAACACCGCGTCTGAGTCGAGGTATTCGCTGTCTGCCACAAACAGGTGGGTGATCAAGGGTGCATAACCCGGCGCACGCAGCATGGTGTGCATGTGTCCGGGACGAAACGGGTGTCGACCCATCTTCAGCAGCATGGTTCCGCCTGGGCCATCGACCGGAACAGGGTACTTGCTGGGCTTGATGCTCCAGAAGCTGTAACGGCCGCTGGCATCGGTTTTGAACTGCGCGCGCAATTGCATGGGAGCATCGGGCCCTTTTTGCAGGTCATAGAAACCTTCGGTATCCCCAGACCAGACGTCCAACAGGCAGTTGGCAACCGGCTTGCCGTCCAGGTCTGTGATGGTGCCTTCGTAGTAAGTGGGGTCACCTGGCAGATCGGCCTGGAGATCAGCTCCCATCGGCAGCTTCGGGGCGCCTTCCCAGAAGAACGGCCCCTGCACCGTGGCCTCTGTGGCCGGGGTGGCTGCCACAGCATTTTTGTTGGCTGCAATGTCCTTGGCCTGGGCAATGCCGACCACCTGCATCGACAGACCCAGGGTGTCCGAGACAAGGATGAACTCCTGGCGCTTGCCATCGCATTTCTGCCCCGTAGCGGTCAGGAACTCGATGCCGGCCATCCACTCCTGGGGGGTCAGTTGCACCTCACGTGCAAAGGCATGCAGGTGGTTGATGAGCGACGTCATCACCTGCTTGAAGCGCGGATCCTCGCACTCGGTCATGCGGGCCACAACCGCTGCTGCCAGATCTTCAGCCTTGGTTTCCAGGGACATGTGTTTCTCCTATCAGGGTATTCAAGGGTTCAGGAATGCAAGGAGCGCAGGATGTGTGCGGCTTCCACCATGGCACGCATCTTGCCATCAGCGACGTGCCGAGGCAGGTACTTCATGCCACAGTCCGGGGCCAGGATGATGTTCTCGGGCTTGGCATATACCAGGGCTTTCTGGATACGCGCCACAACGACGTCGGGGCTTTCAATGGCCATGTCGTCCAGGTTGATGCACCCCACCATGATGCGCTTGTTGTCGATCTTGGCCAGCACGGCGCAGTCCAGGTTGGACTGTGCCGTTTCGAGGGACACCTGCTTGCAGGTGCACCCATACATCTCTGGCATGAAGGAGTACCCTGAGGGGCGTGCATGGATCACCGCTGCATACCCAAAACAGATGTGCACCGCAGTTTCGCCTTCGATGCCTTCGAGTGCCGAATTGAGGGCTTTCAGACCAAACTGCCGGGCTTTTTCAGGCCGCGCCTGCATGTAAGGCTCGTCGATCTGCACCACGTCGGCACCCGCTGCGAAAAGATCCCGAATTTCCTCACGCACCGCCACCGCATAGGCCATGGCAGCGTCTTCGGACGTAGGGTAAAAATCGTTTTGCGCCTGTTCGCTCATCGTGAAGGGGCCGGGCACAGTGATCTTCACCTTGCGATTGGTGTGGGCCTTCAGGAACTTGAGGTCATCCACCTCGACCGGCCGCAGGCGCTTGATGGGCCCGATGACGCGCGGTACCGGATTCGGGTGCCCGCTGCGGTCCAGCGCCGTGCCCGGGTTGTCGATGTCCACGCCGGACAGTGCCGTGGCAAACCGGTTGCTGTAGCTTTCGCGACGGATTTCGCCATCGGTGATGATGTCCAGACCTGCTTCTTCCTGCGCCCGTATGGCCATCAGAGTGGCGTCGTTTTGTGCTTCTTCGAGGTACTGATCCGGGATTCGCCACAACTCTCTGGCCCGTGTGCGCGGCGGGAACCGGCCCGCCAGTTTCTGGCGGTCGATCAGCCAGTCGGGCTGCGGGTAACTGCCCACCAGAGTGGTCGGAAACAACATGTCTATCCCTGCTTCAAGTCGAGGTGGACCATTCAGAGCACCTGGCAGGCCTGGTCGAACGTCAGGCGGGGGTTGCGCTTGAACAGCTTGCTGTCGTCGCCATATCCCAGGTTGAGGATGAAATTGGTCTGAAAACGGCCATCGGTAAAAAATTCCGCATTCACCTTGGTCAGGTCGACCCCGCTCATGGGCCCGCAGTCCAACCCGCAAGCCCGTGCAGCCATCATGAAATAGGCCGCACCCAAGGTGCCGTTGCGCACAGCCGTGGCATTGGCCAGCGCGGCGTTGCCGGCAAACATCTCGCGGGCGCCATCCTTGTGCCACACCAGTGGCATGTGCTCGTAAAAGCGCATGTCCGTGGCCACCACGATGGTCACTGGCGCCGCTCGGGTCTTGTCGAGATTGCCCGGGCTCATGGCTGGCAACAGGCGGGCACGGGCTTGAGGGCTGATCAGCATCACATAGCGCGTGGGCTGGGTGTTCATCGACGTGGCGCCATATTTGGCAATGTCATACACCTCATGCAACAGTTCCAGCGGCACTGGCTTGTCCAGAAAGCCGTTGGCCGTCCGCGCCTTCAGGAACAGGGTGTCGAGGGAGGCAGAGTCAATGGCGGTCATGGTACGGAGGCTGCTGTCGGACGCTGCATCATCCCACGATACGGGCTTGCCCACCTCCGTCATGCCATAGGGAGATTCACTCAGCAGGAATTCAGCGCTCCAGGGGCTTGCCAGCCAGCCAGCCAGTCCCACGGCGGTAGAGATCCTGCACCTGCGGCCCCTTGAGCATCGGCATGTCCAGCTTGACCTGGTAACCAATGCGGGTCTGGATATACGCCAGGTGGCGGTACCCCTCGGGAAACTTGGCCAGCAGATCCAGGTCTAACCGGGGAGCAAGGCCAGGCTGCAAGGCATCCACCCGGTCTTTTTCATAGATGGGTTGCCGGTGTACCAGGCCCCAGCGGCGATCGCCGTTCACGACACGGTTCTCGAAAAAATCATAGAAACGGCCTGTGCACACCACGTCGCACAGCACGCCTTCCACCAGTCCCCGCTGGGAGATGGTCATCTTGGTCTGAGCGATGGCGCGATGGCCTGCCACGTCGATGCTGGAGCCTCCCAAAAAATGCAGGATGCTGACCCCTTTGTTCCAGCCTTCGATCGTGACGCGGATGAAATCCTGGTAGGGGCCCTGGAACCAGGTGGCCATCATCACGCCATCGTCATGCCAGACGGTCTTGAACCGTTCCCAGTCCCCAGCGTCGCGCCACACCGCCCAGCTCTCGACCAACTGGCGGATCTGGATCTGATCCAGCACCTCGGAGGGCAAGGTGGCCGTCACACCCGTTCCACCACCATCGCAATCCCCTGCCCCACGCCAATGCACATGGTGCACAGGGCGTAGCGGCCTTGGATGCGGTGCAACTGGCTGACCGCCGTGGTCACCAAGCGGGCGCCGCTGGCGCCGAGTGGATGCCCAAGGGCGATAGCACCGCCGTTGGGGTTGACGCGGGGGTCGTCGTCGGCCACACCCAGGGCGCGCAGCACGGCCAGGCCTTGTGCAGCGAAAGCTTCATTGAGCTCGATCACGTCCATCTGCCCGATTTTCAGGCCGGTGAGTGCCAGCACCTTCTCGGTGGCTGGCGCGGGGCCGATGCCCATGATGCGCGGCGCAACACCGGCCGTGGCCATGCCAACAACGCGCGCGCGCGGTGTGAGCCCCTGGGCCTTGGCTGCCGCCTCGCTGGCGATCAGCAGCGCGCAGGCGCCATCGTTCACGCCGCTGGCGTTGCCGGCCGTCACGCTGCCATCGGGGCGCACCACGCCCTTGAGCTTGCCCAGGGCTTCGAGCGAGGTCTCACGCGGGTGCTCGTCCTTGGCGACAACGATCGGGTCGCCCTTTTTCTGCGGAATCGTCACCGGCGTGAGTTCGGCGTCGAAGAAGCCGGACTTCTGCGCCGCCACGGCCTTCATCTGGCTGGCCAGGGCCATCTTGTCCTGGTCGGCGCGGTTGATCTTGTAGTCGGTGGCCACGTTCTCGGCGGTCTCGGGCATGGCGTCCACGCCGTACTGGGCTTTCATCAACGGGTTGATGAAGCGCCAACCAATGGTGGTGTCGAAGATCTGCGCGTTGCGGCTGAAGGCGCTCTCGGCCTTGCCCATCACGAAGGGCGCGCGGCTCATGCTCTCCACACCGCCGGCAATCATCAGGCTGGCCTCCCCCGCCTTGATGGCCCGCGCCGCCGTGCCCACGGCGTCCATGCCGGAGCCACACAGGCGGTTGACGGTCGCCCCCGGCAACTCCTGCGGCAACCCGGCCAGCAGACCGGCCATGCGGCCGACGTTGCGGTTGTCTTCGCCAGCCTGGTTCACGCAACCGTAGATGAGGTCGGTCACGGCCTGCCAATCGACTTGGGGGTTGCGCGCCATCAAGGCCTTGAGCGGTACGGCCGCCAGATCATCGGCGCGCACGCCACTCAAGGCGCCGCCGTAGCGGCCAAAAGGGGTGCGAATGGCGTCACAGATGAATGCGTGGTTCATGGTCAAAAACACAAGGGATGAAGGTCGGAAGACTATATGCCAAGCAATTGCGGGCGCGGAGGGCGACAATCTCGCTATGTTCCACCCGTCCCAAGCCGATGTTCGGCGCTTTTTCTGCGCAGCCTATGCCAAATCGCAAGCGGACCACCCGATGGAAGCGATCGAAACCCTGGCCAGTCTGTGGATCGCCGAGCACCCGGAATACCACCTTGAACTCGCGGATGTGGAGGCGGCACTGCGCGCACTGGAGCTCGAAACCGTGCAGAACACCGCCCCCGACGGCGGAAGCACGACCAACACGTTCATGCACCTTTCCATGCACCTGACACTCAGCGAGCAGTGCAGCATCGATCAGCCACGAGGCATCCGGCAGGCCATTGGACTGCTCACCGCCCGCCTGGGCGACCTGCATGCCGCCCACCACGCCGCGATGGATTGCCTGGGGCAGATGGTCTGGGAGGCTCAGCGCTCAGCCAAGGCACCCGATGGCAACGCCTACATCGACTGCGTGCAGCGCCGCGCCACACGCGACTGACTCTGGCACCTTGAAAGTTGAGCGACACTCTGTTCATCTGATCCAACCACCGGGACCCACATCATGAAACTCCTGAGCTTTCTTCACCAGGGTGAGGCCACGTATGGCATCGTGTCGGGCGACCGCGTGCTGGATCTGAAGCCGATTCTCGGCGCGCAGGCCCCCGACCTGCGAAGCTTCATCACCCAAGGCCTGCAGCCACAGGCCGCCGCCGCTCTGGCACAGCAAGGTGCCACATTGAACCTGGCCCACCTCGAACTGCTGCCCGTCATTCCCAACCCCGACAAGATCCTGTGTGTGGGCCTGAACTACAAAGACCATCTGGAGGAGTCTGGCCGCGCCTCCACCGAGATGCCAGCCATCTTCTTGCGCGTCCCGGCTTCGCAGGTGGCCCACGGACAGGCGATTCTGCGGCCGGCAGAGTCGCAGCGGCTGGACTATGAATGTGAAATTGCCGTCATTGTGGGCAGGGGCGGCCGCCGGATCAGCGAAGCCGACGCCTGGGGCCACATCGCTGGCTACAGCTGCTACAACGACGGCAGCATCCGCGACTGGCAGAATCACACCACACAGTGGACGGCCGGCAAAAACTACTACCGCACCGGCGGCTTCGGCCCCTGGATGGTGACCGCCGACGAGATCAAGCCCGGTCAGCGGCTCACGGTGTCGACCCGCCTGAACGGCGTGGAACTGCAAAAGTCACACACTGACCTGATGATTCACAGCATCCCACGCCTCATCCACTACATCTCCAGCTTCACCCCCCTGTTGCCCGGCGACGTGATCGTCACGGGCACCCA
>JBDKJB010000071.1:0-7066 GCA_039796835.1 Pseudomonadota bacterium
GCGCCAGCGTGGGAATCGCCCTGTTCGGGGCGACCGACGGGGTGACTGACGGCGTGGACGAGTTGTTCAAGCGGGCCGACATGGCCATGTATGAGGTCAAGGCCCATGGCCGCAATGGCGTCCGCTTCTTTGATCCGGTGATGCAGTCGGCGCTGGCGGCCCGCTCTGCGCTGCTGGCAGATATGCGGCAAGGACTGCAGCGAGAGCAGTTTGTGCTGTACTACCAGCCCCAAGTGGATGCTTACGGGCACCTGATCGGTGCCGAAGCCTTGTTGCGCTGGCTTCATCCGGTGCGGGGCCTGGTGCCGCCGGGTGAGTTCATTGGGCTGGCAGAAGAAAACGGCATGATCCTGCCCATCGGAAACTGGGCCCTGCGCAAAGTGTGCATGCAGCTCGCGGAATGGGCAACCTCACCTGCGACAGATCACCTCCTGCTGTCGGTCAACGTCAGCGCCCGCCAGTTCGGTCAGCCGGAATTCGTGTCGACGGTCGTCGAAGCCGTTCGGGAAGCGGGTGTGCCTGCGAATCGCCTCAAGATCGAACTGACCGAAAGCATGCTGCTGGACGACGTGGACAGTGTCATTGCCAAGATGCATGAGCTCAAGGCACAGGGAGTTGGGTTTTCCCTGGACGATTTCGGCACCGGATACTCGTCGCTCTCCTACCTCAAACGCCTGCCGCTGGACCAGCTCAAGATCGACCAGTCATTTGTGTCTGATCTGCTCACCAGCCCTCGGGAAGCCGCGATCGCCAAGGCCATTGTGGCCCTGGGCCAGACGCTGGGGCTCACAGTCATTGCGGAAGGGGTCGAAACCTCTTTGCAGCGGGAGCTGCTGCAGGAGCTGGGCTGTCGGGTCTTTCAGGGCTACCTGTTTGGCCGGCCGGCGCCGGTTGGGGCGCTGGACGAGTACCTGTCCGAGTTGCCCACCGCGGCTGCGCCCCTCATGTCCAGCGACGGGCGCTGAAGCCTGCGCCGGTTCAAGCCGGGGACAGCACCGCCATCGTGATGCGCGACACGCAGGTCAGTTCGCCGGCATCGTTCACCATGTCGATCTGCCACACCTGGGTGCTGCGTCCGACGTGCACAGGCCGCGCGGTGCCCGTGACCCAGCCCTCCCGGGCGGCCCGGATGTGGTTGGCATTGATGTCGAGCCCCACCACGCGGTACCCGGGCGGCACGGCGGCAGAGGCTGCGCAGGAGCCCAGCGTCTCGGCCAGCACCACGCTCACGCCACCATGCAGGATGCCGTAGGGCTGCCGGGTGCGTGAATCGACCGGCACCCTGCCTTTCAGGTAGTCGGGCCCGACCTCCAGAAACTCCAGGCCCAGCGCCTCGGGGGCCGTGCCCCGGTGGATGCGGGTGTAGTGGGCCACGTCGTGGGTCTGCTTCCAGAGCGTTGAAGTCGCGGTCATGATGCGGGTCAGAGGAGGCGGTAAAAACTGATGCTGACGCCCGTGGGCGCGCGCGCGCCAGCGCCCACCACAATGCTCTCGGTGAGCCAGCGCAGTCTGGGCGAGCTCACCTCAAATTGCGGCGCGCACCGGAAATAGACGCGCGCCGGGTCCACAACCTCGCCGCGGCTCAGGGCGGCCACGTCGGCTTGCGAGGCACGACGCAGCGCGCGGTTCATCACAAAAATGTGCTCACCCGCATGGTCGCCGTCCAGCGCAATCAGATAACGGGCATCCAGATCGGCGCAGGCCTGGGAGGCCGCGTCTGCGGGCGCTGGCAGGCGCTGGAAGTCCGCTCCGCCCGGCAGCACCCGGCCCTGGATGCGACCCGTGACCACCCCGCCGGTGATGGGGATGATGCGCCGTTGCCCGGCGGTGCCCAAACCGTGGAGCACACCGGCATCAATGGGGGGCGACACAGTAACCGCCAGGTCACATATATGTTCCAGCCCCGGCGGGGGCAGAGTGGTGGTGTGCAGGTCCATGCGTTGACTCGAGTGACCGTGGATGGGGAGGTTGGGCTGCATCATAGTCAAGAGCGTGATAACGTGCCTGTCAAACACATGGAGACACCATGACAGCAACTCTCTCCTACGCCGGACCCCGGCGGCGCCACCTTGTCCTGGGCAGCCTGGCTGCCAGCGCCCAGTGGGCGGCCCCATCCAGTTGGGCACAGGCCGCCGGCGATTGGCCCAACCGCCCGGTGCAACTCGTGGTGGCGGCACCTCCCGGCGGCGCCTCCGACAACTTTGCGCGCATGCTGGCCGACGATCTGGCCAAACGCCTCGGCCAGCCCGTGGTGATCGACAACCGCCCCGGTGCCGGGGGCCAGATCGCCGCAGAGCACGTGGCACGGTCGGCCCCCGACGGCTACATCTTCCTGATGAGTTTTGTCGGCAATGCCACGGCACAGACCCTCATCCCCCGCACCGGATTGGACTTCAACCGCGACTTCACCCACATCACCCAGATGATGGCGGGCTCGAACATTCTGGTGGCCAGCCCCAGCACGGGCTTCAAGACCCTGGCCGACATGCTCCAGTTCGCCAAGGCCAATCCTGGCAAGCTGGCCTACGCCAGTTCGGGCAATGGCACGTCGGGCCATCTGGCCATGGAGATGCTCAAGCAGCAGGCCAAGGTCTCGCTCGTGCACATCCCCTATCGGGGCGGTGCACAGGCGCTCAATGACCTGCTGGCCGGGCAGGTGCAGGTCATGTTCCTCAATTCGGACGTGTTGATCCCGCACATCAAGACTGGCAAGCTCAACGGCCTGGCCATCAGTTCGCCGCAGCGCAGCCCGCTGGCGCCGGAGTTGCCCACTGTGGCCGAATCCGGCTTCAAGGATTTTTCCGTCACCGCCTGGGGCGGCATTTCCGCCCCGCGCGGCCTGCCGCAAGCTGTGCAGGACAAGATGCACGCTGCTGTGATCCAGGTGCTGGCGGGGCCTTTCCGGGCCAAACAGGAGGCCCAGGCCGCCACCATCCTGGGCACCAGCCCACAGCAGTTCACGGCCTTCTTCCGCTCCGAGATCGACAAGTGGGCGAATGTGATCAAGACCGCTGGCATCAAGGCGGATTGAGCATGAAGCATTCGATAGCTCAGATCGGTGACTTGAGGCTGGCCAACGGTCAGACCCTGCCCCAGGCGCAGATCGCCTACGTGGCGCATGGCAAGCTGGCGGCAGACGGCCGCAATGCCATCCTCGTCACTCACGGGTACACCAGCGGACCGTCGATGCTTTCGACAGAGCACCTCACCGCGGAGGGCTCCTGGGCTCCGGTGCTGGGCCCCGGCAAGGCGCTGGACACCGACCGGTTTTTCATTGTCTGCAGCAACATGCTGGGGTCCTCATTCGGCAGCACCGGACCGTCGTCCACCAACCCCGCCACCGGCAAGCCCTGGGGACCGGATTTCCCGGCCATCCACCTGCGCGACATTGTGGCTGCGCAGCGTGCCTTGTTGGCGCATCTCGGGGTCAAGCATCTGCACGCGGTGCTGGGGCCTTCCTATGGAGGCTTCCAGGCCCTGCAATGGGCGCTCGAATCACCCGAGATGGTGGGGGCCTGTGGTGTGATCGTCTCGGGTTTCACCAGCCCCGGTCTCACGGCAGACAGTGCGCGCGCCAAGTTTGCCGATCATCCGGACTGGCATGGCGGCTGGCATTACGAGCACCCTGGCATGCGCGCGCGCATGCTCGAGTTGCGTATGCAGACCCTGCGCCAATACGGCCTGGACAAACTCTATGAAGACCGTCTGCCCAACCCCGCGGATCGCCAAGCCGCCATGCTCAAGAACGCCCAGCCCTGGGCCGATCATTTCGACCCCAACAGCATGATCGTGCTGGCCCGGGCCGCACAAGATTTCGATGTGCGCGCCCGTCTGCCCGAACTGCGAGCGCGGCTGCTGCTGGCGGTGTGCAACACCGACGTGATTTTTCCGCCCGATGCGGCCACGCAGGCGGCACTGGCCCAGGTGCCAGCGGAAACGAAATACCTCGAAATCGACAGCCCTTACGGCCACATGGCCCCGGGCCTGTCGTGGTCGCAACTGGAGCCAGCGGTGCGCTGGTTGATCCGGTAGGCTGTAGGCGGCAACAGCCAGTGCACCTCAGCGCGGCGCCATCAGCGCATCGTCAAAGATCGCCACGGCCCGCGTCCAGCCGGCGGATGCGCCGCGGATCTTGTGCGGAAAACAGGAGATGTAAAAGCCAGTGGGCGGCAGCACCTCCAGGTTGTGCAGCTTCTCCAGGTGGCAGTAGCCGATGTCACGGCCGGCCTTGTGCCCTTCCCAGATCAGCGAAGCGTCTTTGGTCACGCCGTATTTGACGGCCGTGTGCACAAAGGGCGCGTCCCAGCTCCAGGCGTCGGTGCCGGTCAGGCGCACACCGCGTTCCAGCAGGTACATCGTCGCCTCGTAGCCCATGCCGCAGCCGCTGCTCACGTAGTCCGGGCTGCCATAGCGTTTGCCGGCGCGCGTGTTGATGACGACGATCTCGAGTGGCGACAGGGTGTGGCCGATGCGATCAAGCTCGGCCTCAACGTCCTTGGCCGTGACAACGTAGCCATCCGCCAACCCCGTGAAGTCCAGCTTGACGCCGGGCTGGAAGCACCATTCCAGTGGCACGTCGTGGATGGCGATGGCGGGCTTCTTGCCGCCGGCCTTGGCGTCCATCGTCGAATGAAAGTGGTAGGGCGCGTCGAGGTGTGTGCCATTGTGGGTGGACAGCTGCACAAATTCGACGGCCCAGCCTTCGCCGTCGGGCAGATCGCCCTTCTGCAAACCGGGAAAGAACGCTGCGATCTGCTCGGTAGTGGTCTCGTGCGTCATGTATTCGATCCTGGGCTTGAATGCGGGCGGATCGGAGAGCACGTCGTTTTCCAGAAAGATCGACAGATCGACAAATGTGCGGGGCATGGGGACTCCTGATGTCTCAGCTTGGGTGCCGATTGTGGTTGATCCGGTAACCGTCTGCCTAGAATGATTGAAGCGTCTGAAGGAGTCTTCTGTGATTGCCAAAAACACCATCTGCCTCTGGTACAACGGCGCCGCGCTCGAGGCCGCCGAGTTCTATGCCCGCACCTTCCCCGACAGCGCCGTGGGGGCCATCCACCGCGCGCCGGCGGACTACCCGGCGGGCAAGCAGGGGGATGTGCTGGTGGTGGAGTTCACGGTGGCGGGCATCCCGTGCATTGGCATGAATGGCGGGCCGGGGGCTTCGCACAGCATGGCGTTTTCGTTCCAGATTGCCACCGACACGCAGGAGGAAACAGACCGGCTGTGGAACGCCATCGTGGGCAACGGCGGCGAGGCCAGCTACTGCGGCTGGTGCCGCGACAAATGGGGGCTGTCGTGGCAGATCACGCCGCGCGCGCTGACCAACGCCACCATGGGCGCAGACCCGGCCGCCGCCAGGCGCGCGTTCGAGGCCATGATGCAGATGGGCAAGATTGACATCGCCACCATCGAGGCCGCCGTGCGCGGCTGAGGGAGTCCGCATGCCCCAGAACACTTCACCCCCCATTCCGCAAATTCGCCTCTATCAGGACTGGCTGGTGCGCGAGCGCGGCCTGCGCTTTGACAGCTACGACGCGCTGTGGCGCTGGTCGGTGGATGACCTCAACGCGTTCTGGCAAAGCGCCTGGGACTACTTTGATCTCCAGTCGCCCACCCCTCACAGCGCGGTGCTGGCCCAGGACCAGATGCCGGGCGCGGTGTGGTTCGCGGGCGCGCAGGTGAACTATGCCCAGCAGGTGCTGCGCCATGTGGCGCCTGCCCATGCAGCAGGTTTTCCGGCCATTGTTTCCAGCAACGAGCAAGGGCAGGGGCGGGAGCTGTCATGGCCCGAGCTGCGCCAGCAGGTGGCGTCGATGGCGTTGGCGCTGCAAGACCTGGGCCTGCAGAAGGGCGACCGGGTGGCCGCTTACCTGCCCAATGTGCCCGAGGCCATGGTGGCGTTTCTGGCGGTGGTGTCACTGGGCGGGGTGTGGAGCGTCTGCGCGCCCGACATGGGCACGAACGCGGTGCTGGACCGCTTCAGGCAGATCGAGCCCAAGCTGCTGATCGCCTGCGATGGGGTGACCTATGGGGGCCGCGACCACGACCGCCGCGCAACGGTGGCTGAGCTGTGTGCGGCGCTGCCCACGGTGCGTCACCTGGTGTGGCAAAGCAACCAGGGGCTGGACACAAATGCTATAAAAGCAGAAGCTATATCTGTTGATTTCAAACGGCTAATCATGCGAAATGATTTGCAAACCGAGCGCTTTGAGCCGCTGTGGCTGCCGTTTGACCATCCGCTGTGGATTGTGTACAGCAGCGGCACCACGGGTCTGCCCAAGCCCATCGTGCATGGGCATGGGGGGATCGTGCTGGTGATGCTGGCGATGAGCAGCCTGCACAACGATCTGGGGTGCAGCTATGCCCCCAACACCTGGGGTGAGCGCTTCCATTGGTACAGCTCGACAGGCTGGGTGATGTGGAACGCGCAGATGGGTGGCCTGCTGTCGGGCACCACCTGTTGCATCTACGACGGCAACCCGGGCGGCAGCAAGGACCGCCCGGACTGGGGCACCCTGTGGCGTTTTGCGGCCGAAACGAAGGTGACTTTTTTTGGCGCGGGTGCGGCTTTCTGGACCACCTGCATGAAAGCCGATCTGGGAGTGGCAGCGCACGGCGATCTGTCGCGTGTGCGCTCCATTGGCAGCACAGGCTCCCCGCTGCCGGCCGAGGTGCAGCAGTGGGGCACCCGGCAGATGGCGGAGGCGGGTGTGCCCCATGTGTTTTGGGTCAATATGTCGGGTGGCACCGACTTTGCAGGGGCTTTTGTCGGCAGCTGCCGTGAACTGCCAGAGCTTCCCGGACAGATGCAGTGCCGCATGCTGGGCAGCAAGGTGGAGGCCTGGAACGACCATGCGCAGGCTGTCATCGGTGAAGTGGGCGAGCTGGTTTGCACGCGCCCCATCCCCTCGATGCCCCTGTATTTCTGGAACGACGAGGGCAACAAGCGCTATCTGTCCAGCTATTTCGACATGTATCCCGGGGTGTGGCGCCACGGCGATTGGCTGCGCGTGGGAACAGACGGGGGCTGTGTGATCTACGGCCGCAGCGACGCCACCAT
>JBDKJB010000072.1:0-7065 GCA_039796835.1 Pseudomonadota bacterium
GTGCCAAGATGGTCACAGCCGTGGCCACGGCCAACGTGCCCAAGTTCACGGTCATCATCGGCGGCAGCTTCGGGGCCGGCAACTATGGCATGTGTGGCCGCGCTTACAGCCCGCGTTTTCTGTGGATGTGGCCCAATGCACGCATCAGCGTCATGGGTGGCGAGCAGGCCGCCAGCGTGCTGGCCACGGTGCGGCGCGACGGGCTGGAGGCCAAGGCTGGGCAGAAGGGAGAAGCCGCCTGGAGCGCCGCCGAAGAAGAAGCCTTCAAGGCCCCCATCCGCAAGCAGTACGAGGAGCAGGGTCACCCCTATTACGCCACCGCGCGTTTGTGGGACGATGGCGTGATCGACCCGGCAGACACGCGTCGCGTGCTGGCGCTAGGTTTGTCGGCAGCGCTGAATGCGCCCATCCCGGACGCGAAATTCGGCGTCTTCCGCATGTAAGTTGTGCTGCTGAAGCAGGAAGGGCCCGGACACGATGGATTGGATTGCCGAGATGTGGGGGGCGTTGACTTCGTGGGCCACGGGCTCGAGCGTGCAGGCGACCGATATGCTTCAGCGACACGCCCAGTCCATGGACATGGCGCAACTGCTTGCGCTGGCAGCGGCGCTGGGCTGGGCCAGCGGCATCCGGCTGTACGCCGTTGTTTTTGCCACCGGGCTGGCGGGGTTCATGGGTTGGCTGCCCTTGCCTGACGGGTTGACGGTGTTGCAGCACCCGGTCCTGCTGTTTGGGAGCGGCTGCATGCTGTTCGTCGAATTCTTGGCCGACAAGATTCCGGGGCTGGATTCGCTTTGGGATGTCGTCCACTCGGTTATCCGGGTGCCGGCGGGTGCGGCGTTGGCTGCGGGTGTGTTCGGCGCCGACAGTGCCACCATGGGTGTGTTGGCGGCCCTGCTGGGTGGCACGCTGGCGGCCACGTCCTATGCCACCAAGGCCACCGCCCGGGCGGCGGCCAACACCTCGCCCGAGCCCTTCTCCAACATCACCCTGAGCCTGTTCGAAGACGGTCTGGTCATGGGCATGATGTGGCTCGCCACTCACCACCCGGTGGCATTCGGCTTGGCATTGTTCATCGTGCTGGCCGTGTCCGTCGTGCTGCTCCTGATGTTGATCGGCTTTTTACGCGCCGTCTGGCATCGTCTCCGTGGCGCCTTTGCTCCTTCTCACCAACCCAACCATGTTTGAAAAAATCCTGATTGCCAACCGTGGCGAGATCGCCTGCCGCGTTGCCACCACCGCCCGGCGCATGGGAGTGAAGACGGTCGCCGTGTATTCCGACGCCGACGCGCGTGCCAAGCATGTGGCCGCTTGTGACGAGGCAGTGCACATCGGCGGCAATGCGCCCAAGGACAGCTACCTGCGTTGGGAACGGATCATTGAAGCCGCCCAGGCCACGGGTGCGCAGGCCGTCCATCCGGGCTACGGCTTCCTGAGCGAGAACGAGGACTTCGCCCAGGCCTGCGCCGCCGCCGGACTGGTCTTCGTCGGCCCGCCAGCTTCCGCCATCCAGGCCATGGGCTTGAAGGCCGAATCCAAACGCTTGATGCAACAGGCTGGCGTGCCGCTGGTGCCGGGCTACCACGGGGCCGACCAGGACCCGGCCTTGCTGCGCCGCGAGGCCGACACCATGGGCTACCCCGTGCTCATCAAGGCCAGCGCGGGTGGTGGTGGCAAGGGCATGCGCGTGGTCGAGCGCGGCGAAGACTTCGCCGCCGCCCTCGCCAGTTGCCAGCGCGAAGCCAGGAACAGTTTTGGCGACGATGCGGTGCTGATCGAGAAATATGTGCAGCGCCCGCGCCACATCGAAATCCAGGTGTTTGGCGACACCCAAGGCAACATCATCCACCTGTTCGAGCGCGACTGCTCGGTGCAACGCCGGCATCAGAAGGTGCTCGAAGAAGCCCCCGCGCCAGGCATGACGTCCGAGTTGCGCGCGCAGATGGGCGCAGCCGCCGTGGCCGCAGCGCGCGCGGTGGGCTACGTCGGTGCGGGCACGGTGGAATTCATCGTTGAGACTGCGCAGCGGCAGGATGAACCCGCGAGCGCCGCCGGGCCGTCCCAAGGCGCGAGAGCCCCCTCGGGGGGCAGCGAACCACGTGAAGCGGGGAGCGTGGGGGCCTTTTATTTCATGGAGATGAACACCCGCCTGCAGGTGGAGCATCCGGTGACGGAAGCCATCACCGGCCTGGACTTGGTCGAATGGCAGTTGCGCGTCGCCTGTGGCGAACCGTTGCCGCTGAAGCAGGAGGATCTGCGCATCCACGGGTACGCCATCGAGGCGCGCATCTGCGCGGAGAACCCGGACAACAATTTCCTGCCCGCCACGGGTACCTTGGCGGTATACAGGCCTGAGTACCGGCCGCAATCTGCCGCCGAATTCATCGTCTCTCCGGGCGGAGTGCGCATCGACTCAGGCGTGCGTGAGGGCGATGCCATCTCGCCCTATTACGACTCGATGGTGGCCAAGCTGATCGTGCACGGCGCCACGCGTCAAGAGGCTCTGTGCAAGCTGGACGCCGCACTGGCGCAAACGCGCATCGTCGGCTTGCAGACCAATGTGCAGTTCTTGCGCCACGTGGTGCAGAGCCCGTCGTTTGCACGGGCAGACCTTGACACTGCTTTGATCCCGCGCGAAGCGGCGGTGCTGTTTGACCAGGAGCGCATCGGCTTGACGCTGGCGGCGGCGGCGGCCGTGGCGCATGCCCTGCACACCGAGCGCACAGCGGCTGCGCAGGTGGCGGCTCGGCAGGGCTGGGCAGACCCCTGGGCACAGCGCGACGGTTGGCAACCCTTTGGGCTGCAGGTGCGGCGCTTTGACTTCGGGTTTCGGGGCCAGACGGTGGTGGCGCGTTTGACGACTTTGCACGATGGGGCTCTGCGCCTTGTTGTGGAAGGAATGGATTCAGCCCCGCAGCCCTTGCGGTTTCAAGCCACGGATCAGGGGTTGGACGTGCAGCTGGGCAGCGATGCTGATGTGCAGCGTTGCACCTTTCAGGTCGAGGCACTGGGCGACGTGCTGTACCTCTTCGCAGCGCGGGGGGCCACGCAGATCACTTGTGTCGATGTGCTGACTCATGCGGGTGATGCGCCCACTGAAGGGGGCCGTCTGACCGCGCCCATGCCGGGCAAGGTGATTGCCTTTGCCGTCCAGGCCGGTGACACCGTGGTCAAAGGGCAGGCCCTGGCCGTGATGGAAGCCATGAAGATGGAGCACACCATTGCCGCACCCGCCGATGGCGTGGTGGCTGAGCTGCTCTATGTACCCGGCGATCAGGTGGCCGAAGGGGCCGAGTTGCTGAAGCTGGCCGCGGTTTGAACGACGCTCACATGAACATCCTATTCTGCTTTCCCCGTGTGCAGGCTGAGCCCTGGGTGGCCGAACTGCGCAAGAACCTGCCCGATGCTCGGATCGAGGTCTGGCAGGCCGCCGCCGTCGACCCGCTGATGGCTGATTACGGTGTGGTCTGGGCGCCGCCGCAGGCTTTCATCGACGAGCAGTCCAGGGCCCCCGGTAGCCGCATGAAGGCGCTGTTCAATCTCGGCGCGGGTGTGGACGCCCTGATGCAGCTCGACCTGCCGGCCCATCTGCCCGTGGTGCGCCTGCAGGACGCCGGCATGGGCCCGCAGATGGTCGAGTACGTCTTGCATGCCGTGGCACGCCATGTGCGCGAGCTCGACGTGTACGAGGCTGCCCTGAAAAGTGGCGACTGGCCGTTTCGCAAGCCGCGCGCCCGTGCCGACTTTCCCGTTGGGGTACTGGGCCTGGGTGTGCTCGGGAGCCAGGTGGCGCAAGCCCTGCACGGCCTGGGCTACCCGGTCAACGGCTGGAGCCAATCTCCCAAGCAGATGGCCGGTGTGCAGTGCTTCCATGGCGCAGCCGGGCTGGACGACTTTCTGGCGGCCACCCGCATCCTGGTCTGTCTGCTGCCACTCACCCCGCAGACCGAAAACGTCCTCAACGCCAGCAGCTTGGGGCGTCTGCAGGCGGGGGCCTATGTCATCAACGTCGCGCGTGGCGGCCATGTGGTCGATGCCGACCTGATCGCCCTGCTCGACAGCGGCCACCTGGCGGGCGCGATGCTGGATGTGTTCCGCACCGAGCCCCTGCCGTCGGAGCACCCGTTCTGGCGCCATCCGAAAATCACCCTCACGCCACACATCTCGGCACGCACGCTCCGTTCCGAGAGCCTGGCGCAGATCGCCGGGAAAATCCAGGCCCTGGAGCGCGGCGATGCCTTGGATGGCGTTGTAAATCGATCAAGAGGATATTAATGGTGTTTATTAGAACAATATCAGTTTTTTAAAAATAGCTTAAACATCATTTCAAATATCGGAAAATTTCATTAAATTTAGAATACTTTTTGTGAAATGAAATATCCTCAAACTGTCAAGCTGGTCGATGTCGGTCCCAGGGACGGTCTGCAGAACGAAAAGCAGCCCGTGCCTGCTGCCGCCAAGGTCGCCCTGGTGCATGCCCTGCAGGCGGCGGGCCTCAAGGAGATCGAGGTCACCAGCTACGTCAGCCCCAAGTGGGTGCCCCAAATGGCCGACGCTGCCTCCGTCATGGCCGGCATCCAGCGCCAGCCCGGCGTGCGTTACAGCGTGCTGGTGCCGAACATGAAAGGCCTGGAAGCCATGTTGACGGCCCCGCGTGAACAGTGGGCGGATGAAATCGTCGTCTTTGGCGCCGCCAGTGAAGCCTTCAGCCAGCGCAACATCAATTGCTCCATTGCCGAAAGCATCGAGCGCTTCCGCCCGGTGTGCGAGCAGGCACTTGCAAAAGGCATTGCCGTGCGCGGCGCCATCTCGGTGGCTGTGGGCTGCCCGTATCAGGGCGATGTGGCCCCCGAGGCTGTCGGCCAGGTGGCCCGGTTGATGAAAGACCTGGGCGTGCAGCACGTCGGCGTGGCCGACACCATTGGCGTAGGCACTCCTGTCAAGGTGCAGCGCGCCCTGGACGCCGCCCTGCAGGTGTATGGCGTGGATGGCGTGTCAGGGCATTTCCACGACACCTATGGCCAGGCCCTGGGCAACACCCTGGCGGCGCTGGAGCTGGGCGTCTGGCAGTTCGACACATCCAGCGCCGGGCTGGGTGGTTGTCCGTATGCCAAAGGGGCCACGGGCAACGTCGCGACCGAAGACGTGGTCTATCTGCTCCATGGCCTGGGCATCGAGACGGGTGTTGACCTGGACAAACTCGTGGACGCCGGCGCGGCCATCAGCGCCGTCCTGGGGCGCAAGCCAAACTCCCGGGTGGCCACGGCCATCCTCAACAAGCGGGCGGGCTGACCATCATGTGCGGTGCAGAAGTCACCCCTCTGCCAGACGGCGTGCAGCGAGTCGCAGCGGCGCTGCTGGCGGCGGGGCATCCGCATGCGCCGCAGATGCTGAGTGATGCGGCGCGCACCGCCCAGCAGGCGGCTGATGCCCTGGGCATCCAGGTCGGACAGATTGCCAAGAGCATCATCTTCCGCCGCAAAGCCGATGACGCGGCGGTGTTGGTGGTCACCTCGGGGGACCGGCGGGTGGACGAAAAGAAAGTGGCTGCGCTGGTGGGCCCGATCGGCCGGGCCGACGCTGACTTTGTGCGGGCCAAAACCGGCTTTGCCATCGGTGGCGTGTCTCCCCTCGGGCATGCCTCGGCCCCCGTCACACTCATCGACCAGGACCTGTTCCGCTTTGCGGACATCTGGGCAGCGGCTGGGCATCCCAATGGCGTGTTCCGGCTCGTGCCCACCGATCTTCAGCGTCTGTGCCCTGCTGCACCAGTGGCCGACGTGGCGCAGGCATGACGGCCGGAAGCCCCTACGGAACATTTGCCACGCGGGCGCCCAGCCACGCTGTGCCCTCGCCTTGCGTGTCGATCTGCCAGATCGATGGGCCCAGCGGCCTGTGTCGGGGCTGCCTGCGCACGCTGGATGAAATTGCCGGCTGGTCCAGTGCCACCAGCGCACAGAAGTTGGCCATCCTTCAGCAGCTGCCGATGCGGCAGCTGCCCGGCCAGTCCCCGCACGCGCTGTCACCCGAGCCCTCGCCATGAAACGCATCGATTTCTATTTCGACTTCATTTCGCCCTATGCCTATCTGGCGTTCGAGCATCTCCCCCAGGCCCTTCAGGGTCTCAGCTACCAGGTGAATTACCGCCCCGTGCTGTTTGCCGGGATGCTCAAGCACCATGGGCAACTGGGGCCGGCTGAAATTGCTCCCAAGCGCGTCTGGACGTATCGCCAGGTCCTGTGGCTGGCCCGCGAGCACGGCATCTCGCTCCAGATGCCGGCAGCGCACCCCTTCAATCCGCTGGCCTGGCTTCGTCTGGCCTATGCCTGCGCCCGGGACGTCGGGGGTGAACAACTGCCCAACCGGCAGGTGTGCGAAACGATTTTTCGCGGCTTGTGGACCACCGGTGCCGACGCGCAGTCCAGTGCAGTGATCGAGGCGCTGTCGACCCAGCTCGGGCCGCGACGGGCCCTGGACTCCCCCGAAGTGAAAGACCAGTTGCGTACTGAAACTCAACAGGCCATTGCGCTGGGTGTCTTTGGTGTCCCGACCTTTGCAGCCGACGGGGAGCTGTTCTGGGGCCTGGATGCTCTGCCACTGCTGCGCTCCCACCTGGCGGGCGAAGGTTGGGTGGGCGGTGCTGACTGGCACCAGGCCAGTCAGGTGCCGGTGGGGTCGACCCGCTCGACAAGCTGAGGGTATTCCCTTTTTTCAGCTTGAACCATGGGTAAACCCTAGGAAATCTCGCGTTTGGCGCGGGTGGTGTCAGGCAAGGGTCAGGCTGTGCAACGACATTCCCTGCCATTCTTCAAATCGAGTTCGCCATTTCAAGGCGATCCCCCATGCTTCTGGTCGTTGTGATTCTGAAAAGTCTGATTGAGCTGTCGCTGATGTTCATCGTCGCGCGCTTTCTGCTGGGCTTGATGGCGGGTCGCAAGAAAGACAGCAATATTTTCTGGCAGATGCTGGACATCGCCTCCAAGCCCGCACTGTGGCTGACCCGCAAGCTCAGCCCCAAGGTCATCATGGACCAGCACATCCCGTTGGCCACCGCCAGCTGGCTGC
>JBDKJB010000073.1:0-7060 GCA_039796835.1 Pseudomonadota bacterium
CCCCACTTGTACCTGCTCCTGGCCCTGCACCTGGGGCAGGCGCTTGACGGCCTGGTCGGCCACCTGCGCGAGTTGCGACACGTTCACACCCGCGCGGGCGAGCAGCGCCTTGGGGCCATCGTCCTGCCTGAGCATGACCGCCAGCAGGTGGGCAGGTTCGATATAGGCGTGGTCGTTGCCCAGCGCCAGACTTTGGGCATCGGCCAGTGCCTCCTGGAATTTGGTCGTCAGTTTGTCGGTCCGCATGGAATTTCTCCCGATTTTTTTGAACTGCTCCGCATGTTTGGCCCGTGGGGCCGTTTTCAAGAGAAATTCAATGAAAAATAGCAGAATTCCGAATCAATATCAGCGCAAACAGCTATCAAACATGTAGCATTAACGTCTTATCCTTCAGACTCCACGCTACCCTCGCGACCCACCGGTCGCTATTCGGCCGTGATGCCTTTGGACTGGATCACCTGGCCCCACAGCGGGTAGTCCTTCCTGGCCAGACTGTCGAGTTCACCTGGCGTGGAGCTTGCCGCGTCCATGCCGGCCCTGCCCAGCAGTTCGCGGATGTCGGCAGACTTGAGGATCGCGCTGATCTCGCTGTTCAGCCGCTGCACCACCGGCGCGGGCGTCTTGGCCGGCGCAAAGAAGGCGTACCAGAGGTCCACCTCAACCCCCGGCACCCCGAGTTCCGCAAAGGTCGCCACGTTGGGTGCCACCGGGTGCCGCTTAGGGCTGCCTACGGCCAGCGCATTCAGCCGCCCCGCGCTGACGAGGCCCTGTGCGATGTGCACGGGCAGAAAGCCGACATTGATCTCGCCCGACAGCAGATCCTGCGTGTAGCCCGCCGTGCCGCGGTACGGCACATGCAGCATGAAGGCCTGGGTCTGCACCTTGAAGAGCTCCATGGCCATGTGGTGCGGCGTGCCAACGCCGGGCGAACCGAAATTGATCGCGCCCGGCCGGGCCTTGGCCTGCGCCACCAGTTCCTGCACCGTCTTGATGCTGGTTTTGGGGTTGGTCACCAGCATCAGCGTGCCCCAGGCGGCCAGACTCACGGGGGCGAAGTCCCTGATGGGATCGAAGGGCACGTTTTTATAGAGCTGCGAAGCAATCAGCATCGTGTTGGCGCCCATCAACACGGTGTAGCCGTCGGCCTGCGCCTTGGCCACAGCGTCGGCCCCCAGATTGCCGCTGGCACCCGGCTGGTTCTGCACCACCACCGGCTGGCCCAGGGCCGCCGCCAGCTTGGGTTGCACAGCGCGAGCGATGGTGTCCATGCCCGTGCCAGGCGTGAACGGCACAACGATCTTCAGGCTCTGTTGCGGCCAGGTCTGCGCCATCGGTCCGACGCCAAAACCCAGCCAGGTCGAGGCCACCAGACTGCAAACCAGGCGCCGAATCAGGGAAGCGGACATGAAGGTCTCCTTTGGGAAGCGGAGCGAAGTCCGCAGGTTGCCAATCTTAGAAGAAAGCGTTTGGGCTCACGGTCTCCAGAGCACTGAAGACACCCCGACAATGGCGCGATGGCAGGCCCAGGTTTCTCCCCGCTGCGCAACGTGCACCCGGTCGTGCGCGTGGCTATGTCCACGGCGTTTCTGGTAATGGCGTTTTCGCTCTGTGCCCCGGTGCTGGCGGTGAAGATCCAGCACATGGGGCATGGCCCAGCCGTGGTGGGGGCGTTCGCGATGATCGGCTTTGCCTGCATTGCGCTGCTGATTCCCTTCATGCCCCGGATGTTGGCCCGCGTGGGTGAGTTCCGCGCCGTGCTCTGGGGGTCGGCCTTGGAATTCGCGGCAACGGTAGCCTTTGCCGCCACGGATTCGCTACCGCTGTGGTGCGTGTTCGCGGTGTTGGGCAGTTGTGGTGGCGCAGCCTGCTGGAACGCCACCGAAGCACTGATCGCCCGCCATTCGCCACCCGAACGCCGTGGCCGGATGGCCGGCCTCTACCAAACCGGGTTGGGCGGCGTGATGGCCCTCGGGCCTTTCCTGCCCACCTTGTGGAAGCTGAGTGCCGACCAGGCCTTGATGCTGGCCGCCGCCGTACAAGGCCTGGGGGTGCTGGTCGTCGCGGGCCTGCGCGACCCTGGCCCTGAGCCCGCCGGTAGCCACATCGATGCTGTGCCGGCCCGGGTCGCCCTTTCCACATGGCATGCTTTTCTGCAGGTGCCGGCCCTCGCCGCGTTAGCCTTCGCCGGCGGCGCATTCGAAGCCGGCCTGGGCAGCGTCAGCGCGGCCAATGCGGCTTCCCTCGGGATGGACACCGCCAAAGCCATCACCGTGGTGGGCGCGCTCGGGCTGGGCAGCTTCCTCTTCCAATACCCGGCCGGTTGGCTGGCCGACCACTTCAACCTGCGGCGCGTGTTCGGATCAGCCGGTGCAATCCTGCTGGCCAGCAGCCTGGCTTTGCTGCTGGTGCCGGGCGCGCCCTGGGTGCTGTGGGCCAGTGCCTTCTGCTGGGGCGGCGTGGGCGGCGCGCTCTACACGCTCACGATGATCCGCGCTGCGCATCGCTTCAAGGGGCCGGACACCATGGCCGGTAGCGCGTCGATGATCCTCGGTTACACCCTGGGCGGCGCGCTGGGTCCACCCATCGCCGGTGGGGCCTTGCAGTGGGGCGGACTGACCGGGCTGGTGGTGTGGCTCGCTCTGCTCTCCGTCGGCGTGATGGGGCTGGCACGCCAGATGCCAGCCCCGCCAGCGGCCTCTGCCGCGTTGGCCGGACCGGTGGATTCCTAGAATCGACGCTGTGCACATCCGCCAGCTCAACGTCCAGTACCAGCCCGGGCAGGACCGCATCCTCACCCGCATCAACACCTCAGCCGGTCAGGAATTCCGGCTCTGGCTGACGCGCCGCCTCTGCCTGGGCTGGCTACCGGCGCTGCGCAAAGTGAATGCGGCCGCCGTGCAACGCAGCCTGAGCCAGGAGGAATCCGGCATGGCCGCGAGCGACCCGCAGGTGCGCGAAATGCTCGGCGAATTCCAGCGCCAGCGGCAACTCGACGCGGCGGACTTCAACACCCCGTTCGTGGAGGCCGCGCCCGGCCTGCCAGTCGAGGAATTGCTTGTGTCGGAGCTGTCCATGACACCGCAGCCCGACGGCCCCACACAACTGAAGTTCGCCGCGCCATTGCCCGGCAGCACGCAAAAACGCGAGTTGCAGGCGCAGATGGATGGCCGCATGCTGGCGGGCTTTCTGCATCTGCTGGAGAACGCCTTTCAGGCAGCGCAATGGGGCGAAGCGTCTGACACGCAATCCCTGCCCGCCGCAACCGCCGCCGAGCGGCCGACCTACCTCAACTAGCGTTGCCCGAAGCGATGCCCCAGCGTGCCAACGCAGCGTCGTCGCTCACGCGGGCGTCCACCCAATGAGCGCCAGCCGCGGTGGTCTCTTTCTTCCAGAACGGCGCCTGGGTTTTCAGGTAGTCCATTAGGAATTCGCAGGCCTGGTAACTTTGACCCCTGTGCGCCGACGTGACCGCCACCAGCACGATCTGGTCCGTGGGCTGCATGGGACCCACGCGGTGCACCACGCGTGCGCCCAGGATGTCGAAGCGCCGGTGGGCTTCGTCGATCATGCCTTCGATGGCGGCTTCGGTCATGCCGGGGTAGTGCTCCAGCTCCATCGCCTGGATGTCGCCAGCAGCGCCGCCCTCCTGCGCGCCAGAGTTGCGGTCGCGCACGGTGCCGACAAAGACGCAAACGGCCCCTACACGGGCGTCGCCCGTGCGCAGTTGCGCGACCTCGGCGCTGAGGTCGAAGTCTTCGGTCTGGATGCGCACGCGGGCCATGGATTCGTTTCGAACGGGTGCGTAGATTATCATCGTGACATGGTCCTGCAAGCAGCGATTGCCCTCCTCCCCACGCGTCCACACGCGCGGGAGGAGATCGCCTGCACGCAAGGCCTGAAATCGAAAAAACCTGGGCTCATCTGACCGGAGCCTCGGTTCCGTTCTCGGATGAGCGACGGAACCAGACTCAGCAGGCAAAAGCCCCTCCCTGACTCCCAGCACATCCAGAACGGTCCCATACCGGTCGTTTTCTGGAGTTCTCATGTCTGCCGATGTCCCTGATGACTTTTCTGGCCTGTGGTTGCCCCTCATCACCCCATTTGCCGACAGCGCAGTTGACGCTGAGGCATTGAAACGCCTGGTGTCACATTACAACCAGACGAGCCTCAAAGGCTACGTGGCCTGCGGTTCCACCGGCGAAGCTGCAGCCCTGGAAGACGAGGAAAAACTGGCGGTCATGCAAACCATCTTGACTGCTGCCGCGGGCCGCCCCGTCATCATGGGTGTGGCCGGTGACAACCTGCGGCACGTCTTGCGCTGGGTTGCCCAGCTCAACACCTATCCTCTGGCTGGACTGCTGGTGCCAGCGCCGAGCTACATTCGCCCTTCACAGGCCGGTTTGTGCCAGTGGTTCAAAGCGATTGCCGATACCAGCCGCGCGCCGCTGGTCATCTATGACATCCCGGCTCGCACGGGCTCCCGCATCGAGCTTGAGACCTTCCGCAGCCTGTACGCACATCCCAGGATCCAGGCGGTGAAAGACTGCAGCGGCGACCCCGTCAAGACTGAAGCACTGATCGAAGACCGTCGGCTGGCCGTTCTGACCGGCGAAGACACGCAGATCTTCCAGACCGTGGCGCGGGGCGGCGCCGGAGCCATTGCTGCCGCAGCGCACCTGCAGACGCAGGCTTTTGCCGACACCGTGGCCTATTTGCGCAGCGGGCGGCTGGCTCAGGCACGCAGCAGCTGGGCCCCATTGCCCCACGCCGTGGCGGCGATGTACGCGCAGCCCAATCCGGCCAGTATCAAGGCTGCCTTGGCGCGAGAAGGCTGGATCCGTAACGAATTGAGGCCACCCATGGCGACCGCCTGAGCCCCTTCAGCCGCCAGTCACCGGCGGGAAGAAGGCCACCTCATCGCCATCGGTCAACGCCACACTGCCCTGGGCCATGACCTGGTTGCGGGCCATGCGCAGCGCCCGCCCAAGGGCCAGCGCCGTCGCGTGGGCACCACCGCGCGCGATGAGCTCGTCGCGCAGGGCAGCCAGGGTGGCAGCCTGGGTTTGCACAGCTTCGCCGCCCTGTCCCACGGCTTCGCGGATCGAGGCAAAGTATCTGACCTGGATGCGTTTGGTGGTCACGGCGAGGCCTTCAGAGCAGATCCGACAGCGCGACAAAGCGCACAGCGTCGCCCTGGCGGATGGCTTGGCCCGGTGGGTTGTCCACCAAGCCGTCGGCCCAGACGGCAGACGTCAGCACGCCGGAGCTCTGGTTGGGGTAGAGGTCCAGCCCACCCTGGGCATTGCGGCGCACCCGCAGGAATTCGCGGCGTTTGTCGGGGCGTGGCCAGTCGAAATGCGCAGTGAGCGTCTGCGCCGGCCAGGCGATGCTTGCTGTGCCCTGCAAGCGCAGCAGAAACGGCCGCACCAGCAGCAGGAAGGTGACGAAGCTCGACACCGGGTTGCCCGGCAGGCCCATGAAATGGGCAGCACCCACCTTGCCGTAGGCGAAGGGCTTGCCTGGCTTGATGGCGATCTGCCAGAGGTCAAGCGAGCCCAGAGCCTGCACGGCCGGCTTGATGTGGTCTTCCTCGCCGACCGACACGCCACCACTGGTCAGGATGAGGTCGTGGCCGGCGGCGGCCTCGCGCAAGGCCTGGAGGGTGGCTTCGCGCTGGTCGGGGACGATGCCGAAATCGGTCACCGCGCAGCCCAGGCGCAGCAACAGCGCACGCAGGAAGAAGCGGTTGGAGTTGTAGATGGCTCCGGGCGACATTTGAGCGGGCGACACGCTGCCCGGCATCACCAATTCGTCGCCGGTCGAGAACAGTGCCACGCGCGGACGGGCCGCCACCTGCAGGGCGCCCATGCCGACGCTGGCAGCCAGGCCCAGTTCGGCCGGGCCCAGGCGCTGGCCCTGGCGCAGCACGACCGCGCCGCGCGCCACATCTTCGCCGGCGCGGCGGATCCACTGACCCGGTGCGGGCACGGTGTTGAGGCGCACACCGCCTTCACACTCGTTGACGGCCGTGGCGTCTTCCTGCATCACGATGGCGTCGGCCCCCGGCGGCACCGGAGCACCCGTGAAGATGCGCGCCGCAGACAAAGCCTCCAGCGGCCGGCCCGCGCTGCCGGCCGGGATGCGCTGGGTGACCTGCAACACGACGCCGGGCTCGCGCACCTCGGCCGTGCGCACGGCATAGCCGTCCATCGCGCTGTTGTCCTGCGGCGGCACGTGCAGTTCGGAGACCACCTCCTGCGCCAGCACGCGGCCGTCGGCATCGAAGGTGTCGACCGCCTCGGTGCGTCCCAGCGGCTGCGCATGGGCGAGCAGCTCGGCCAGTGCGGCATCGAGCGCCTTCAACGGGGCGCGGGCGGGCGCGTCGCTCATGCCGTCCCCTCGGCGTGGAAGATGTCGGCCTGGTATTCAAATCGTTTGGCGTGGGTCAGCATCCACTCCACGATCGCCTCGGGGGCGTTCAGGTCGAGCACTTCGCGCAGGGTTTGCTCGGGCAGTTGGTCGGGTGAATCGGTGGCGATGGCGGCGATGAAGGGGTCGTGCGGGTAGCGCGCGGGCTTGCCTTCGGAGTCGCGCCAGACTTCGATCTTGTGGATGTCGCTGGCCTTGAAGCCTTCGACGATGACCCAGTCCACGCCATCGTGCAGCTCGGCGATGAGCTGGTGCACTGTGGGCTGGATGGGTTGCACGAACTCGCGCATCAACGCCAGGCGGTTGCTCGACGCCACCACCACCTCAAAGGCACCGGCCGTGCGATGGCGAAAGGTGTCTTTGCCCGGGTGGTCGATGTCAAAGCTGTGATGGGCGTGCTTGACGACCGACACGCGCAGGCCGCGCGCCTTGAGCGCCGGGATGATCTTCTCGACCAGGGTGGTTTTGCCTGACCCTGAAAATCCGGAAAATCCGATGACGTTCATCTGAAATTCAGTCTGAAATAAAGTCGAATTTGATATGAATTCAAGAGCAAACTATCACATCAATACTCGGAAATTCAATCAAATATCTTTGCAATTCTCTTGAATATAAAATTTCACACGGTCGG
>JBDKJB010000074.1:0-7045 GCA_039796835.1 Pseudomonadota bacterium
GACTTTTGTTGATGGTGAACGGAAAAATCCCGCTTCAGCCATAAATTTTTGACACGGAAGTGGTCCGGTCCGCTCGCCAGAAACTCTGCCTTGAATCCCAAGGGAGCCAGGCGTGCAGCAATGAGGTCCTGGCAGCCGCCATCCTGTGGTGTCACACTGGGCAGGGCCAGAAGCTGTTCGGTGAGGCGCAGGGTGTCAGTCATGAAGCAGGCGGCAAAGCGGCGAACGTGAAGGCCGGCCTATTGCTTGACGTCCAGGGTGATCTCGGTGAACGAAGGTTCATCGTCCGGATCGTCCATCACGGAGCTTTCTTCCGCCTTTTTCGTGCCGGCGGAGAAGTCGTTTTGCATCCGCCACATCAGGTTGGTGGGCGAGTCGGAGTTGGCCAGGCCTTCCTTGCGCTCGACGACACCCTCCATGATCATGCGGGCGATGTCGGCTTCGAAGCTCTGTGAACCTTCGGACATGGATTTCTCGAGGGCTTCCTTCACCCCCGAGAAATCCCCTTTTTCGATCAACTCGGAGATCAGTTTGGTGTTGAGCAGCACCTCAACCGCAGCCACGCGCGAACCACCTGCAGAACGCAGCAGCCGCTGTGAAATGATGGCGCGCAATGCAGCAGAGAGGTCTCCCAGCAAGGCGGGGCGGACCTCCACCGGATAGAAGCTCAGGATGCGGTTGAGCGCCTGATAGCTGTTGTTGGCGTGCATGGTGGCCAGACACAGGTGGCCGGACTGAGCATAGGCGATGGCGGCAGACATGGTTTCGCGATCGCGGATCTCGCCGATCAGGATGACGTCGGGGGCCTGGCGCAAGGCGTTTTTGAGAGCCACCTGCAAATTGGCGGTGTCGGTGCCGATTTCGCGCTGGTTGACCACCGATTTCTTGTTCTTGAAGAGGAATTCAACCGGATCCTCGATCGTCAGGATGTGGCCCGACTGCGCCTCGTTGCGGTGATCGATCATGGCCGCCAGCGTGGTGCTCTTGCCGGAACCAGTGGCGCCGACCATCAGGATCAGGCCTCGCTTGGCTTCGATCAGTTCGGCCAGAACGGGCGGCAGGCCCAGCGTGTCTAGCTTGGGCACCTGGTTGGGGATGAAGCGCACCACCGCCGCAATCGAGCCCCGTTGACGCATGCCACTGAAACGGAAGCGGCCCACGCCAGCCATGGACCAGCCCATGTTGAGCTCACCGGTTTCGTCCAGCTCGGCCATGCGCTCGGGCGGCAGGATCTCTGCCATCAGATTGCGTGGGGCATCAGGCGGCAGCAACTGGGAGTTGATGGGCAGGCACTGGCCGTTGATCTTGATGAGGGCCGGGGAATGCGCCGACAGATACACGTCTGACGCTTTCTTGTCGCTCATCAGGCGCAGGATGCGCTCCATCGTGCCCGATGGCGCTGCGGGTGCGGCGGCCGGGGGTGCTGGCGGGTTGGGAACGGCGGACATGGGCTGGCCTCCAGGCGGGAAAGCAACAATGGTACGGCTCGCGCCTTCAGTCGCGCAAGAGCTCGTTGATGCTGGTCTTGGCGCGCGTGGCAGCGGTGACTTGCTTGACGATCACGGCGCAGTACAGGCTGTGGCTGCCGTCCGAGGCGGGCAGGTTGCCACTGACCACGACCGAACCCGAGGGCACACGGCCGTAGGTGATTTCGCCGGTCATGCGGTTGTAGATCTTGGTGCTCTGGCTGATGAACACGCCCATGCTGATGACCGAGTTTTCCTCGACGATCACGCCCTCCACCACTTCGGACCGCGCCCCGACAAAGCAGTTGTCCTCGATGATGGTGGGGTTGGCCTGCAGGGGTTCCAGCACACCGCCGATGCCCACCCCGCCGGACAGATGCACGTTCTTGCCAATCTGCGCGCAGCTGCCCACGGTGGCCCAAGTGTCCACCATGGTGCCTTCGTCCACATAGGCGCCGATGTTCACGTAAGACGGCATCAGGATGGCACCCTTGGCGATGTAGCTGCCGCGCCGCGCGACTGCCGGTGGCACCACACGCACCCCGGCCGCCTTCATCTGGTCTTCGTCCAGGTGGGCAAATTTGGTGGCCACCTTGTCGTAGAAGCCCAGGTCGCCGGCCTTGACCACGCTGTTGTCCTTCAGGCGGAACGACAGCAGCACGGCCTTCTTGACCCACTGATGCACGGTCCACTGCCCCACACCCTGGCGGGTGGCCACGCGCAGGCGGCCGGCGTTGAGTTCGGCGATGACGTGCTCCACGGCATCCAGCACCTCCTGGGGAGCTGAAGTGGCCGAGATGGACGCCCGGTTCTCCCAGGCTTGGTCAATGAGGGTTTGCAGTTGTTGGGTCATGAGAGGACAGGTGGAAACAGGAAATTCAGACTCGGGATTGACAAAACTGGGCGATGCGGTGGGCGGCTTCGAGGCATTCGGCAGTCTCAGCCACCAGAGCCATGCGTACCCGGCCGCGGCCGGGATTGACACCCTGGAAATCACGCGCCAGGAACGACCCTGGCAGCACAGTCACATTGTATTGGGCGTACAAATCACGGGCGAAGGCTTGGTCGTCCCCCAGGGCTCCCCCGACGCCCGGCACCCCAGCCCAGAGGTAGAAAGCGGCATCAGGCAGCTTCACGTCCAGCACCCCTGCCAGGACGGGTGTGACCTGTGCAAACTTGGCGCGGTATTGGTCACGGTTGGCCATCACATGGACTTCGTCTGACCAGGCGGCGATGCTGGCCGCCTGCACCACGGGACTCATGGCGTTGCCATGGTAGGTGCGGTAGAGCTGGAAAGCCTTGAGGATGCTGGCGTCTCCAGCCACAAAACCGCTTCGCATGCCCGGTACATTGCTGCGTTTGGACAGGCTGGTGAGCATCACGAGGTTCTTGAAGTCCTTCACGCCGCAATGCAGGGCAGCCTGCAGACCGCTCAAGGGCGCTTCCTCACGAAAATAGATCTCGCTGTAGCACTCGTCCGATGCGATCACAAAGTCGTGTTTTGCGCTGAGCTCAAACAGCGTCGCCCACTCGCTCATCGGCAGCACGGCACCGGTGGGGTTGCCCGGGGAGCAGACATAGACCAGTTGGGTGTCGGCCCATACCTCGGCCGGTACGCTGGCCCAGTCGGGAGCAAAATTCCTAGCGGGTTGGGCCGGCACATACCAAGGCCGGGCACCACTGAGGATCGCTGCCCCTTCATAGATCTGATAGAACGGATTCGGGCTCAGCACCCAGGGCTTTGCGCCTTCGAGCCCTTGTTTCTGAGGGTTGACCACGGTTTGCGCCAGGGCAAACAGAGCCTCACGGGAGCCCATGACAGGCAGGGTCTGGGTGTCCGCGTCGATTGGCACGCCGTACCGCCGCTGCAACCAGGCGGCACATGCGTTGCGCAATTCAGGCGTACCCGCCGTCAGTGGATAGCTGGCCAGTCCGCTGGGGAGGGCACGTGCAGATGCGTCCAGCGCATCCAGGATGAAGGCAGGTGTTTCGTGTTTGGGTTCGCCGATGCCCAGGCTGATGTGACGCAGGGCGGGGTTGGGCTTGACCCCGGCAAACAACTGGCGCAGGCGCTCGAAGGGGTAGGGTTGCAGGTCGGCAAGCAGCGGGTTCATGTGGTGGAATTATCGGGGTCTGACAGGGCCGGGGGCGTCCAGGTTTTTCTTCGCCACCCGGTTCAGCAGCCCCAGGAAAGCCGCGGCTGTGGCAACGAGCGCCGCTGCGCTGGTCAGCCAGAACGCTTGAGGCGCGTGCATGGCGCCAAACCCTGGCAGACCGCGATAGGCCAGCAGATGGCCCAGCCCCAGCCCACCGCCCCACAGAAGAACCGCGTAAATGACAAAGGGCAGCGTGGTGACGCGAAAGCAGCGCAGCAGGAAAAAGCACAGCGTTTGGGTTCCGTCTGCCAGATGGTAGACGGCCACCCAGGCCAGAAGGGGTGCCGCCATGACTGCCACCTGTGCGCTGGAGGTGTAGGCGTGCACGATGACCGGAGCCAGCAGCCAGATGGACAGGCTCAATGCCATCGCCGTTCCTGCAACCAGAAGCAAGCCGGACCGCAAGGCGTCATGCGCCTCGCGCGCGTCCCGGGCCCCCAACCAGAAGCTCAGGCGGCTGCTGGCAGCGATCGAGATGGACAGCGGCACCATGTAGAGCGTGGCAGTCAGGTTCACGGCGATCTGGTGGGCGGCGGTGGCCACGGTGCCCATGCGTGCGATGAACAGGGCCATCAAGGTGAAGGACGTGACCTCCACTAGCACAGCCATGGCGTTGGGCACACCCAGGCGAAGGGTGTGGAGAAGGGCTTTGACATCGGGTGGCTCCATGGCTTGCCACACCTTGCATTGGCGATACAGGAGGCCGCGCTGCAGCAGCACCAAGGCCAACAGCAGCAGCAGGCTGTGCACAATCAAGGACGCCCAGGCACAACCGACCACGCCCTGCGCCTGCAGGCCCAAGCCGCCAAAGGCGAACCAGATTGACAGGGGAACCTTCAGCGCCAGTGATCCCAGTTGCAGGGCGGTGATGATGCGCGGCCGTGACAGGCTTTGGTTCAGCGTGCCAAACATGCGAAACAGCAATGTCGATGGCAGGGACCAGGCCAATACAGACAGGTAGTTTCCGATCTCGGCATGCAAGTCAGCGGGCACATCCGTGAACTGGAAGGCCCAGCCAGGATTGAACAAAACGACCATGCCCACGGCAGACAGTGCCGCGACCAGGTACACACCTTGGCGGAACATGCGTCCGATTTCAGCGTGCTGCCCGGACCCGTGCAGCTCCGACCAATGCGGCAACTGCACCTGCAACACGCCCCACAACGCCACGAACACACTGATGTAGAGCGCTGTGCCAATGGACAGCGCCGCCAGCGCCTCAGTGGAATAACGGCCCGTGACCATGGTGTCCACCACGCTGAAGGCCATCACGGCCATCTGGCCGATCCAGATGGTGGCAGCGTGATGTGCAATGTGCTTGAGGTTGGTCAAGGCTGAGCGCGGCGGCGGTACAGCAGCACGTCGTCGTCGCGATCCGTGGGGCGGTAGCCAAAATACTGCGGTGTCCATTGGGTCAGATCGACCGAGTCGGGTTGCTTGCTCAAGGAGTCACGGTCCACCAGCAGCCAGGGACAGGGTTGTGCTCCCCCGGCGACACGCAGGCGCAGTGCAAGATGATGCTGAAATGCTGCAATCTGCCCCCGGTCCAGAGCATGGGCCTCTAGGCACTCAGCCTGCTGCACCACGCGGGAAATTTGCCCCGTGAGCTGTGTGTAGCCCCGCGCAAAGTTCAGCAAGGGCAGCCAGAGCGTCATCAGGAGCAACCAGCACAAAGCCGCACCTGCGGCGGGGAGCACCAGGCTCTTCCAGATGGCAGCCTGATGCCTGCCCACGCGCCAGTGCACCAGCCAGACCCAGGCGAGGGTCGCAGCGATGGCCAGCAGCGTGGCCACCGCGGAGAAACTGGACTGAAAGCCCGGCGCCAGGCGCGCCACGTTTGCCGCCGGTTGGGGCGGGACACCGGTTTGCATGGCCAACCACACCACCCAGATGGTGAGCGCACAACCGGAAAAAAACAGCAACGTGAACCAATCGATCAGAGCCGACACCGACCGGCGCAGGGTGGGCAACGCAAACGCGGCCAATGCCGCCAGTGCCGGCAGGCCGAGCAGCAGGGAACGGTCACTGGAGCTGTTGGTGAAGGTGCTGGTCATCACGATGGCCAGCAAGGCCAGCGGCAGAAACAGGTGTCGGGACATCTTTCCAGAGAAGGCCTGCACCAGTTGCCAGCGCCACCTCCAGAGACTCCAAAGCGCCAGGGGCCAGGCTGGCCAGGTGAACCACAGCAGCAGGCGGCTCAGGGCGTCCAGGTTGTGCCCGGCAACGGTGGGCCATTCAACGCGCCAGCGCCACAGATCCATCAGAGTGGACAGCCACACCACACCAGCCACCAGCACAAACAGCGCCCAGCTCACCGCTGTGTGGCGACGCATCAGCGATTCCTGGTTCTGTGCAGGCTGCCGTGACGGGCCCGGCCGGTCCAGCAGGTGGATGGCCCATGCGCTGGCCCCCCAGGCAGTCGCAACAACAGGGGCACCAGACAGGGCCAGGCCCACCAAACCTGCGAGAGCACACAAGCCCGGGGCCCAAACCGCATACGGAAAAGCCGCAAAAGCGTAGAACGACAGCGCCAGACAGCACAGCTGCACGGCACTGGGGGTGGTTTCATGGGACAGCTGTGCCAGCCCCAGGCAGGCGATGGTGGCCAGCAGGCCCCCATCGGCAAGCGCTCTGGCGTAGTCCGGGGCGTTGGCCTCTCCGCCAAAAGCAAAAGCCACGGGTTGCGCCAGTGGGCTGCGAGCCAGGTAATACACCCCGTACCACACGGCCAGCAGAGTCATGCCCAGCAGCAGCGCGAAGGCCAGGCGCACAGCAAGGTCGGCAGGCATCCAGCCAGGTGACGCCACAAGCGCCGCAGCGCCAATCCAGTAGGCCAGCAGGCCATCCATGGCGGGTGGCAAACCGAGCAGTTCGGGGCGCGACCAGGATGTCTGCCCCTGTGCCATGGCTGACATGTAGCCAAACGCACTCATGTCGGCGCTCTTCCAGGGGTCTCTTCCGAGAAACCCAGGAACCACATAGGCCAGGCAAAAGAGCCACAAAGCCAGCCTGGGCAGGCGGCGCACCGAATGCTGGGCGACGATGGCAGGATTAGGCTGGTTCAAGGCGACTCAGGGGATTGAAAAGCGAAAGGGCAGCGCGGTCACCCGGCTGCCCCCTGCATTGCAAAAGAACTGACTTATTTGGCAGCAGTTTTGCCGAAGCGGTTGCGGAAGCGCTCGACACGCCCGCCCATGTTGTCCACAGACTTCTGGGTGCCGGTGTAGAAGGGGTGTGACTCGCTCGAGGTGTCCAGCTTGTACAACGGCAGCTCGCGACCGTCTTCCATCTTGATCATCTCCTTGGCGTTCACACAGGAACGGGTGACGAACTTGAAATTGTTGGACAGGTCGACGAAGCAGACGTCGCGATAGTTGGGGTGAATGCCGTCTTTCATGGAAGCTCCGATCAGGTGCGCGAGCC
>JBDKJB010000075.1:0-7001 GCA_039796835.1 Pseudomonadota bacterium
AAACATCATCAGACCAGGCTATGGAGCAGGGAACAGATGTCAGCGTTCTGCCAGCTGCGCCATGGGCCCCCTGGCCTTGGGGGACGGCTTTCTCGCAGCCTCAATGCTCGGGGCCATGAGGTAGTCGGTCAACTCGACCAGTTTCAGGTCCAACTGATCCAGTGCGTCCTCTTGCTTTCCAATCTCGGTCACCCGTTCGTTCAGACCTGTGGTCGCCTGTGAAATCCGATCGATCGCCTCAATGCGACGGGTGAAATTGCGTCGCCGCTCACGCAGCTGGGCGTCCAGTTGCGCTGCTGCCGATTTGCTCCACAGCTCAATGTCCCCGAGGGCAGACTCGTAGATCGACCGCAGCCGGGTGGCCAAGCCGCGCACCAGCCGGTCGGCAAACTCGGGTTGAGCAAGCTTGAAGGCATTGCCCAGGCTCAGGTACTGCAGGTGGCTCTTCTCCACGTGATCCAGGCCGTGCAGATAGCTGCTGAGGTCGGGCTCTGCGGGCACCTGCAACGAAAACCCATGCTCGGCATTGAGCTGCCTGAAGGAGGCTCCGAGCATGGACTGGATTTCAATGCACAGGCCTTGTACCCGGTTCAATCCCGAGCGCAGGCGGCCAAATGTGTCGGAATAGGTCCCTTTCACCCCCAGTTTCAGCCCCTTTTGCTGCAAGGCTGACGTGAGGGTGGCCATTTCCACCTTCAGTGTGCTCCCGCCCAGCAACTGGAAAACTTCGCGCAGGAGCTTCAGATGCACCGAGCGCACGGCATGGATACGGGAGCCGCCCAGGTCGAATTCCGCTTGCTCCTGGGTGATGCGGCTGCGCATGTGCCGGACCACGTTTGCATTCTTGCCCTGCAGGCCCTTGAGCTCGGAGGCCTGGTCCGCCAGGTCCCGACGCCGGATGTTGATGACGCGCCCGGTTTCCTGACGCAATTCCGTCACCGCTGCGCTGACGGTTGCTCCCAGTATGGCGTGCCGCTGCGACAGGATGCTTTTGCCCAGAGCGTCTTCCAGGTCAAGCAGGCAGCTCTGTTCCAGGAGTTCTGGCTTGTTGGACACCTTACCCACCAGGCCCTTGTGCGCCGACACCGCGATGACCTGTTCCGGCCCGATCTTCAGGATGTCGGCAGTGGATTTCTTCTGCCTTTCAATCTGGGCCTGCATTTGCTCCGAGGTGCTCAACGGGTCCCACAGCGTGTCGATCTTGTTCAGCACCACCAGACGGGTGTTTTTTTGGTCGCCTTCGGTCAGCAGGTGCTCGTTCCAGATGGCCAGATCAGACTTGGTCACCCCGGTGTCCGCCCCCAGAATGAAGATCACCGCCTGCGCCTGCGGCAGCAGGCTCACGGTCAGTTCAGGCTCGGCGCCAATGGCGTTGAGCCCTGGCGTGTCCAGAATGACCAATCCCTGCTTCAACAGCGGATGGGCAATGTTGATGAGCGCATGGCGCCAACGCGGCACCTCCACCAGGCCTTTGGCATCGACTGGCGGGTTGTCCTGCGGCGTGTCGGGGTTCCACAGTCCCAGCGCGCGCGCTTCGTCCTGGGTGACCATGCGGGTCTCTGCCACCTTCTCGAGCGCCAGCGCCAGCTGTTTCGGATCGTTCACGTCAAGATCGATGCGCGTCCATTTCTCCGGCACCATGCGCCATTCCATCAGGGCCTGCGGTTGGAGACGAGATTCGATCGGTAGCAAGCGCAGGCAGGGTGGCACCTCCGCGTCATAGCCCATTTCAGTCGGGCACATGGTGGTGCGGCCCGCACTGGCCGGCATGATCCGGCGCCCGTATCCAGCAAAGAAAATGGCGTTGATCAGCTCTGACTTGCCACGTGAAAACTCGGCCACAAAGGCTACCATGACCTTGTCGCTTCGCACCTGGGACTCCAGACGACGCAGCCGCTCTTCAACAGCGGCGTCCTGCAGGTCGTGGTCGCGGAGCCATTCGGACAGCAATTTCAAACGCAACGCAAACTCGCGCCGCCAGGCACCATGCTGGTCAAACTGTTCGTTGAAGGTGTGGCTCAAGGTGTCTTGCTTCCTGATTCTGGCTTCCGGCAGGCGGGTCGTTCAATATAGCACTCCAGCCCATGCTGGCGAAGCCCTGCAGGCAGTTACCTCTGGCAACAGGCGCAATAAAAACTGGAGCGTTGCCCCTGCACGACCTTGCGGATGGGGGTGCCACACACAGAACAAGGATCGCCACCGCGACCGTAGACCCGGGCTTCCAGTTGGAAATGGCCATCTTCGCCATGCGCGTTGGCAAAGTCCCGCAAGGTGCTGCCCCCCAGTTCGACAGCACGGGCCAGTACCTGGCGTATTGCACCGTGCAGCGCCAGGGCCTCCCTGGACGTGATGCGATCCGCCCGCCGGGTCGGGCGGATGCCCGCCATGAAAAGCGCTTCAGAACAGTAGATGTTGCCAACACCCACCACCAGGTCACCGGCCAGCAGCACCTGCTTGACGGGGCTGCGCCGCTTCTTGAGCCCCTGCGCAAAACGTTTCGCATCAAACATCTGCTGGCCACCGTCCTGCAACGGCTCCATGCCCAGCCCGCCCAGCAGCTTGACCGCCACGGCAGAGTGCTCGGCCAGGGCAAACACCACTGCGCCGAAGCGGCGGGGGTCGATCAGACGCAGCAGGCCCCGGGTGGTGCGCAGATCAAAGTGGTCGTGGGGACCAGGTGGCCCTGAGGCTTGCGAAAAGGCCAAGCGGCCGGACATGCCCAGGTGCAGCAGCAACAGGCCCGCAGAATCGTCCTCCTGCTGCAGGTCCATCAACAGATATTTGCCCCGCCGCCGCACCTCAAGCACCCGCGCTCCCACCAGGCTGGCGGGCTCACAGCCCAGGGGCCACCGCAGAGGCTTGCCCAAGCGCACCGACAGCACGGTGGCGCCCCGAATGCGTTCGGCAAAACTCAGGCGGGTGACTTCGACTTCGGGCAGCTCAGGCATGGTGCGCACAGGGTTGACACTGCTGGATTATGATGTTTTGATGTCCCCAGCAACCCGCCCCGTCCGCTCTGTAGCCCGATCCTTTTCAGCCGCATCTGCGGTGGCATGTTTGGTGGGCTGGCTCCCTGTGGTGGCGCTGGGTCAAAGCCCAGCGCCCGCTGAAGCTGAGGTTGCGACACAGTCCAGACTGGACGCGCCGCTGTTTTACCAGTTGTTGTTGGGCGAGTTGAGTGCTTTTGATGGCCAGCCCGGACAGGCGCATTCTCTGTACCTTGATGCTGCCCGCAAATCTGACGACCCCAGGCTCTACGAGCGTGCCGTTGGCCTGGCCCTGGGGGGGCGCGACGGCAATGCCGCCCTGGCCTCTGCCCGTGCCTGGCAAAAGGCACACCCCGGATCGCGCGACGCCAACCGTTATGTGCTGCAGATCCTGGTAGGCCTGAACCGCATTGCCGAGACCGTGGAGCCGCTCAAAGCCGATCTGGCCGCCGCCCCAGCCCGGGAGCGCGCCGCCTGGATCTCAGCTCTGCCCCGTCTGTACCAGCGGGCCAGTGACAAAAAGCAAGCCGCTGGCGTGGTCGAGCAAGGCCTGGCTGAACAAATGGCTCAGCCCGGACTGGCAGCGCCTTCCTGGGTGACGGTGGGTGTCATGCGACTGGAGGCGGGTGACCCCAAAGGATCGTTGGACGCCATCGCGCGCGCGCACGAGGCAGACCCCAGCAACGAAGCCGCAGCCCGTGTTGCGGTGGCCCTGATGCGTCCGCAGGCACCCGTTGCCGAAGAGATCGTGCGCAAGCATCTGGCCGCTGGCCGACCGGGCGTGGATGTGCGCATGGCCTATGCACGCACCCTGATGGAGTCGAACCGCAGTGCCGACGCCCAGTTGCAGTTGCGTGCGGTGGTCGCGCAGCAGTCCAACCACCCCCAGGCCTGGCTGGTGCTGGGTTCTCTGGAATTGCAGGATCGCAAGGCCGCCGAGGCCGAAAAATCCCTGCTGCGGCATGTCGAGCTCAGCACCCAGGGGGGACGCAACCGCACACCCGAGACCAACCGTGGCCTGGCCCAGGCCTATCTGCAGCTAGCGCAAATTGCCGAGCAGCGCAAGGACCTGGCCAAGGCTGAGGAGTGGCTGGCCAAGGTCGACACCAGCGAAGACCTGATCCAGGCGCAGGCCAGACGGGCAGGCCTGCTGGCCAAGCAGGGCAAGCTTGAAGAGGGCCGCAAACTCCTGCGCGCCATCCCCGAGCGACAGCCGGCAGACGCACGCTTGAAATTGATGGCTGAAATTCAGCTCCTGCGTGATCACAAGCAGCTCAAGGCGGCCTACGACCTGATTGCGGAGCGCAGCAAGTCCGGCCCGCCCGACCCTGAACTGATGTATGACCAGGCCATGCTGGCCGAGAAGCTGGGCGAACTGCCTGAGATGGAGCGCCTGCTGCGCGCCGTGATTGCCGCCAAACCAGACTTTCAGCACGCCTACAACGCCTTGGGTTATTCGCTCGCCGACCGGAACGTCCGCTTGCCCGAGGCACGCGCTCTGATCAAGAAGGCTCTCGAGATCGCTCCGGACGACCCCTTCATCACCGACAGCCTCGGTTGGGTCGAATACCGCGCAGGCAACCTACCGGAGGCGCAGCGCGTGCTTGAAAAAGCCTACAAGACGCGACCGGACGCCGAGATTGCCGCCCACCTCGGTGAGGTGTTGTGGGTGTCGGGCAAACGCGAACAGGCCCTGGCTATCTGGCGTGAAGGGGTGGCACTCAATGCGGACAACGAGACTCTTCTCGAAACTTTCAAACGCCTGCGGGTCAAGCCCTGATTGGCTTGATGATTGAACCTGTGTAAACTGAAAAATATGTCTTTTTTAGGACGAATTTTTGTTATTTTTTTATTGTTTTTGATAGCATCTTGTTCAAATTCAATATCGGGAAATATTGAAAAAAATAGTACAGATAGTCAAAAAAATAAATATTCAGACAAGGAGGTGCAGCTTGAAGGCCGCATTGCCCTGTCGCTCTATGACGACGCCCGCCCTGGGCAGGCGCCGGACAGGCAGTTTTCAAGCGCTTTCCTGCTGCAGGGAAGCGCTGAGGCCGGGCAGATGCAGCTGATCTCCCCGCTGGGCAGTGTGCTGGCCGTGCTGGAATGGTCCCCCGATCGAGCCCGCCTGCGTCGCGGGCCTGAAACGCACGATTTCGCGTCGCTGGACGCCTTGCTGCACGAGGTGACGGGCGCCGCCCTGCCTGCACGTGCGCTGCTGACCTGGTTGCGCGGCGACCCGGCGCCGGTGGACGGCTGGTCGGTTGACCTGAGCGCCCATCCACGCGGACGCATCCAGGCCCAGCGCACCCACCCCATGCCGCGGGCTGAACTGCGGGTGATCTTCGACTGAAGCGCCACTGCACCGCAGTGCGGGAATAATCCAAGCCGTGAAAGCGCTTTACGACCTGCCTGCTCCGGCCAAACTCAACACGTTTTTGCACATCACCGGCAGGCGGGCAGACGGTTACCACCTGCTGCAGTCTGCCTTCATGCTGATCGACTGGTGCGACCACCTGCACCTGGAGTTGCGCCCCGACGGCATCATCAGTCGTGAAGATCTTGGCGATGCATCGTCCACCCCACTGCCACCTGAGGATCTGTGCGTACGCGCCGCCCGCGCGCTGCAGGCCGGTTTACCCCATGGTCACCCCGCACGACGACTGGGAGTGCACATCGGTCTGCACAAACGCATTCCTGCAGAGGCCGGCATGGGCGGCGGCTCTTCCGACGCCGCCACCTGCCTGCTGGGACTCAACCGCTTGTGGAAGCTTCACAAGCCGCTTCCGGATCTGCAACGTATTGGCCTGAGCCTGGGGGCGGACGTGCCCTTTTTTTTGCAGGGGCGCAACGCTTGGGTCGAAGGCATTGGCGAACAGATCACACCGATCGACCTGCCTGAAGCGCGCTTTCTGGTCACCAAGGCGCCCATGGGCCTGCCCACCGCTCAGATATTCGGGCACCCCGCCCTGCCGCGAGGCACTGCGCCTGCTATAATGACGGGCTTTGTTGCAAGTCAGGGCCGCGACAGCACCGAGATTTACTCGTTTGGCTGCAATGATCTGCAGGCAGTGGCCGGGTCCCTGTGTCCTGGCGTGCCCCAGGGTCTGGATTGGCTGACCAGCCAGTCTCCTGACCTGTCAACCGGCAGCGTCCGGATGACCGGGTCAGGCAGCGCGGTGTTTGGGTTGTGGCGTGGTGGGTCTGTGTGCCCCACGCCGCCCCCCGGTTTCGTGGCCCGCATTTGCAGCAATATGCCAGCGCACCCCTTGTGGGGCTGGGCCAGGCAAGGTTAAATGGTGGATGCGGCTGTGGCCGCTGTCGACCTGTGTAGGGGAGTCGCCAAGTTGGTTAAGGCACCGGATTTTGATTCCGGCATTCGAAGGTTCGAATCCTTCCTCCTCTGCCAAAAACGTGCAACGTGAATGTGCAACCTGGCGCGAACTGACCTGCTGTCCACCCATGTCTTCCGATTTCCTGGTTTTCTCCGGCAACGCCAACAAAGACCTGGCAGCCTCTGTTGCCACGCACCTGAACACCCGCCTGGGTGACGCGTCCGTGGGCCGTTTTTCAGACGGCGAAGTCACCGTCGAGATCAATCAGAACGTCCGCGCGCGCGACGTTTTCGTCGTGCAGTCCACCTGCGCCCCCACCAATGAAAACCTGATGGAGCTGCTCATCATGGTCGACGCGCTCAAGCGCGCCTCGGCCGAGCGCATCAGCGCCGTCATCCCCTACTTCGGCTACGCACGCCAGGACCGCCGCCCACGCAGCGCCCGCGTGCCGATCACCGCCAAGGTCGTGGCCAACATGCTGCAGGCTGTCGGCGTGGCCCGCGTGCTGACCATGGACCTGCACGCCGACCAGATCCAGGGCTTTTTCGATATCCCGGTAGACAACATCTACGCTTCGCCGGTGCTGCTGGGCGACCTGCGCCAGAAGAATTACGACGACCTCATCGTCGTCAGCCCCGACGTCGGCGGCGTGGTGCGCGCCCGGGCGCTGGCCAAACAG
>JBDKJB010000076.1:0-6995 GCA_039796835.1 Pseudomonadota bacterium
AGCGTTGGTAAAAATTCCAGGCCGCGTAAGCCCCAAGGGCGACGATCAGGGCCCACGTGATCCAATTGCCATACTTCTGCCAAAAGGCTTTCAGCTGGTCGAGTTGTTCCTGTTCTTCCAGGTCGAGATGATTTGCCATATCGCTTTACTTTGTGGGGCTGGATTGTAGGTGCGCAACCAGTGCGCCCAAGTCTGCCACGGGCATGCGTCGTTGGGCCGCAGAGGCATTTCGCAAGGGTTTGACGGTGACCTCCCGGGCAGCCTGCTCCTCGGCGCCGAACACAAGCGCAAAGGCCGCTCCACTGGCGTCGGCCTTCTTGAACTGGGACTTCATGCTCGCCAGGCCTTCAGAGCCTGCGGCATGCTGGAGCACGCTAAGGCCGGCAGCCCGCAGCTGTTCCAGAGTGGCCATCACCACGGGCAAAGCTGCATCCGGTGGAACCACGGCATAGACCGCTACCTGGGTCAAGGGAACCGGCAGGGACAACTCCTGAATCAGCAGCAGCAGCCGCTCGATCCCCAGGCCAAAACCCACCGCAGGGGCGGGTTTGCCGCCAAGCTGCGCCAGCAGCCCGTCGTAGCGTCCACCGCCACATACAGTGCCTTGTGATCCCAATTGGTCTGTCACCCATTCAAACACGGTGAGGTTGTAGTAGTCCATGCCGCGCACCAGGCGCGGATTGACGCGGTAGGCCAAGCCAACCGCGTCCAGCGTGGCTCGCACCGTATCAAAGTGCGCCAAGGAGGCGTCGCCCAAGAAGTCCATCAGGTGTGGGGCAGCTTCGATCAAGGCCTGCATCGCAGGATTCTTGCTGTCAAGAATGCGCAAGGGGTTGCTGTGCAGGCGGCGCTGCGCTTCGGCATCCAGCTGGTTGGCATGCCGCTCAAAATGCCGGATCAGCGCATCCCGGTGCGCCTTGCGCTCATTGGCTTGACCCAGGGAGTTGATCTCCAGGCGGACATGCTGCCCCTCCACCAGACCCAACTCGCGCCACAGGGCACGGGCGATCAGGATCATCTCGGCATCAACGTCCGGGCCGGCCAGGCCCAATGCCTCCACATCCAATTGGTGAAACTGACGGTAGCGGCCTTTCTGGGGCCGCTCATGGCGGAACATCGGGCCCAGGGTCCACAGGCGCAAGGGCCCGTTGTACAGGGCGTTGTGCTCGACCATGGCGCGCACAATGCCGGCTGTGGCTTCAGGGCGCAAGGTGAGCCGGTCATCGTTCATCGAATCGACAAAGGAGTACATCTCCTTTTCGACGATGTCGGTCACGTCTCCAAGGCCGCGCACAAACAACGCGGTGGGTTCAACGATGGGGGTGATGATGTTCTGGGACCCGTAGCGAGCCAGCACGCGTCGCACGGCGTCCTCAAACCACTGCCAAGTTCCTGAATCGGGGAGTTTGTCGGTCCGCGGCACGGAGCGCGGCAAAATGTCATTCATGCCCTTGACGGCATTCAGTTTCTCAGCCATGGGGTTTAGCGGGAAAAACGCCGCTCAATGTAGTTTTCGACCACTTGTTGAAATTCGGCCGCGATGTGCTCGCCACGCAGTGTCATGCGCTTTTCTCCGTCGATGAACACAGGCGCCGCTGGGGCTTCGCCCGTGCCCGGCAGGCTAATGCCAATGTCGGCATGCTTGCTTTCGCCCGGACCATTGACGATGCAGCCCATCACGGCCACCTTGAGTTTCTCAACCCCCGGATAGGCCTCACGCCACACCGGCATCTTGGCGCGCAGGAAGTCATCGATCTGTTTGGTGAGCTCTTGAAAGGTCGTACTGGTGGTGCGGCCGCAGCCCGGGCAAGCCGTGACACTGGGCACAAAGCTGCGCAGCCCCAAGGCCTGCAGGATCTCGGAGGCCACCACCACTTCTTGCGTGCGCGCTTCGCCAGGCGCCGGCGTGAGCGACACACGGATCGTGTCGCCAATGCCTTCCTGCAGCAGGATGGCCAGGGCGGCGCTGGACGCAACCGTCCCTTTGGCTCCCATCCCAGCTTCAGTCAGTCCCAGATGCAGTGGCAGACGGGTGCGCAGATGCAGATCCCGGTAGACCGCGACCAGATCCTGCACACCGCTGACCTTGCACGACAGGATGATCTGCTGTGCAGGCATGCCCATCGACTGCGCCAGCTCGGCAGAGCCTAGCGCCGAGGCGATCAGGGCCTCCTTCATGACCACCTTGGCGTCCCAGGGCGTGCTGCGGCGGCTGTTCTCGTCCATCAGGGACGCCAGCAGTTCCTGGTCAAGGCTGCCCCAGTTCACGCCGATGCGCACGGGTTTGTCGTATTTGAGCGCAGCTTCGATCATCTGCCCGAACTGCCGGTCATGCTTGTCCCCCTTGCCGACATTGCCAGGGTTGATCCGATATTTCGACAGGGCCTGGGCGCAGGCCGGATGGTCAGTGAGCAGGCGGTGGCCGTTGTAATGGAAGTCGCCAACCAACGGCACATCGATCCCCATGCGGTCGAGTTGCTCGCGGATGTGCGGTACTGCCTGAGCCGCCTCGGGCGTATTGACCGTGATGCGCACCATCTCAGAGCCCGCCAGCGCCAGCTCTTTGACCTGGATGGCGGTACCGATGGCGTCCGCCGTATCGGTGTTGGTCATGGACTGCACGCGTACTGGCGCGTCACCGCCCACGGTCACCACGCGGTCGTGCCAGCGCACACTGGCCTGCAAGGACTTGCGCTGCATCATTTCACCTCGAACCGGGCCACGTTGTCGCGTGACATCTTGCTGATGTCAAACGCGCTGCCGCGTACCTTGACCAAGGTGGCGTCAGCGCGACCGATGGTGACATGCATCGGCAATGTGCCGTTGACCCCCACCGTCTCTCCGATCTGCAGGGTTTTGCGCAACAGCACGCCCGCCTGGCCGTCGAGGACTTCAACCCACGTTGTACCGCTGGCGCTGAACTGCAGCAGGCCATCTGCTTCTGGCGAAGCAGCACTTGCCGATGCAGCAGGCAAAGCTACGGCGGTGGCTGCTCCCTCACTAACCGCAGCCCCGGAGACAACGGAAGCCGCAGCAGATGCCGTGGGAGCAGGCATGAAGACTGGAACCTCAGCAACAGGTTTGTCCTGCAGCATTGACTTGGCGAGGCCAGGGCTGATGCTTTCAGAAGTCGGCAGCCAGTACACCGCCAACGCAGCCAGCACCAGGCCGACACTGGCCAGCAGCACCGGGCTTTTCAGCAGACCCATGCCGGCAAGTCCTGCGGTGTAGCTGTGACCGGCAAAGCGCATGGTGTCAAGACTTGGCTCGACCTCGGGCAGAAAGGACTGCTTGCTCCGAGGCAAAGCGGCCAGCACAGGCTTCGGGTCTACTTTCAGGTGGCGGCACACACTGCCTGCAAGGGCGCGTGCGAAGACCGCGTCTGGCAGGTCATCCACTCGGTCATTCTCGAGGGCTTCGATTTTGCGCACAGGCACCTTCAGCGCCACAGCCAAAGCGCCGATATGAAGGCCTGCGGCCTCACGGGCCTGCCGCAGCATCTGCCCAGCGCTGCCAGCAGGAACTGCTGCTATAGGCTGAACCGGTTCACTCATTGAAGGCCCCACGGTCATACGCCGACATCTCTCGGGACTGGGGGAAGCGCTTCTTGAGTTGGGCAGCAAGCTGCTCTGCCGCCACCCGATTGTTCATGCGGTTTTCCACCTTGATGCCCAGCCAGAGCGTCTCGGCGTTGGCAAACTCGCTGTTGTTGACACGCCGCACAATGAACTGGGCACGCACGGTTTCACCGCGCTGATGCAGCATCTTGGCCAGGTTGTAGCCCACGATGGGGTTCCCGGGCTCGATGTCGTAGGAGCGCTGCAGGTTGTCTTCGGCCTCACGAGGTTTTCCGGCCTTCTCCTGACACAAGGCCAGCACCATGTAGGTCTTGGCGCGACCGGTGTACCCAGGCGCCGCCAAAGCCTGACCGAAGGCCTGCTCGGCTTGCGGATAGCGCGCGTTCTGGCAATGCAGGAAAGCCAAATTGTGGATGACCCCACCGTCATTGGGGCGCAGGGCCAGGGCTCGGCGGAAGCTCTCCTCTGCCAGCTGGGCGTCGGCCAGCCGCTGGTAGATGAGGCCGCGCACGTTGTAGGCGTCTGGCATCGTTGGGTCGGCAGCAATCGCCAGTTTGATCTCGTCCAAAGCGACGGTCGTCTTGCCCTGCTCGAAATAGCCGACCGCCAACTCAAGGCGGATGCGCGCCCGCTTGCGGGCCTCGGGCTCATCAGATTCGGTTTGCAGGTCGGCTCGCCCACTGCTGCCGTCCGGGTTGTTGCCAGCGCATCCGGCCAGCAGCCACAGGGCCAGCACGGCGGCCGATGCAAGGAATGCAATGCGTGACAGCTTCATGGGATATGCCTATGCCGTTGGAACCAAGGGAATGGGAATGCGGCGCCGCATCCGCCGCTCGGCGGCGCGGGTGCGGTCGCGCACGTCGCCGGCCAGTTGGCCGCAGGCTGCATCGATGTCATCGCCACGTGTCTTGCGCACAGTGGTGACAATACCCGCTACCAGCAGCGCCTGAGCAAACGCCTGCACTCGGTCGGGAGGGCTGCGCTTGAGGCCGGACGCTACAAAAGGATTGAAGGGGATCAGGTTGATCTTGGCCCATACCCCGCCTGTCTTGTGTGCACGTACCAATTCCACCAGCTCGCGGGCGTGGGCGTCGCTGTCATTCACACCGTCCAGCATGCAGTACTCGTAAGTGATGAAGTCGCGCGGTGCAACCTGCAAATATCGATTGCAGGCATCGATCAACTCGGCAATCGGGTATTTGCGATTAAGCGGCACCAGGTCGCTGCGCAGCGCGTCATTCGGGGCATGCAGCGACACCGCCAAGGCCACAGGGCAGTCTTGAGACAAACGGTCGATCATGGGCACCACGCCCGAAGTAGAGACCGTGACCCGGCGGCGCGATAGGCCATAAGCATGGTCATCCAGCATGGTGCGCAGTGCTGGCACCAGCGCCGCGTAATTCTGCAAAGGTTCACCCATGCCCATCATCACGACATTGGTCACAACGCGTTCCTGCAGTTTGAAGCGCTTGCGCAACGCATGCTCGGCGTACCAGAGTTGCGCCAGAATTTCGCCCGTGCCCAGATTGCGGCTGAAGCCCTGGTGCCCCGTGGAGCAGAAACGGCAACCGACGGCGCAGCCTGCTTGGGACGATACACACAAAGTGCCGCGATCGTCTTCGGGGATGAACACGGTTTCGACCGCATCGCCCCCACCCACGTCGAACAGCCACTTGATGGTGCCGTCGGCCGACACATGTTCGGACTTGAGGGGCAAGGCCTGCACCTTGAAGCCCTGAGCCAGCTTGTCACGCAAGGATTTGGCCAAGGAACTCATGGCCGAGAAGTCGGTGACTCCCTGCTGGTGCACCCAACGGAACAACTGCTTGGCGCGGAACGGCTTTTCCCCCAGACCCGCGCACAGCGCGGTCAATCCGTCCAGATCAAAGTCGAGCAGATTGACCGTCATTGAGGCATGCGCGTTTCAGCGTGCGTAGACGTTCATGCCGGGGAAGAAGAAGGCCACTTCCACGGCGGCCGTTTCAGCAGCGTCCGAGCCGTGCACTGCGTTGGCGTCAATGCTGTCGGCAAAGTCGGCGCGGATCGTGCCAGGAGCAGCTTTCTTCGGGTCGGTCGCGCCCATCAGATCGCGGTTTTTCAGGATGGCGCCCTCGCCTTCAAGCACCTGGATCATCACCGGGCCGGAGATCATGAACTCGACCAGGTCTTTGAAAAACGGGCGAGCCTTGTGCACCGCGTAAAACGCTTCGGCGTCGTTGCGCGACAGGTGGACCATCTTGGCGGCAACGACCTTGAGGCCGGCGCCTTCAAAACGCGCGTAGATCTGGCCGATGACGTTCTTGGCCACTGCGTCGGGTTTGATGATGGAGAGGGTGCGTTCGATGCTCATGCAATTGTCCTAACAAGAAACTTGGGGTAACCGCGGATTTTAACCGCCCCGACGCCGATTGTTACCGCTGGAGCGACTGCCCCCTCGGCCTTCCGGGCCGGGTCCGCTGCGTGGACGACGGTTGCCGCCAGCCGGGCCATTGCCAGGCCCGCGACCTGCGCCCCCGCCCCGCCGACCGCCCGGCCCAGAGTTCTGACGCTGACGCGAAAAGGCATCGGCGCCGATGTACCCCATCGAGGTGCGCATCGGGTCAGGTATGGGGCCGTGCGGCATGTCTGTGTCGTCGCTCCAATGTGCGTCACGTTGCGCCGCCAGACGCTCGGCTTTCTGGATCGGCGGTTGGTCTTCGAGGCTGAAGCGCTGAGGTTGCGCCCCGGGCGGAGCAAAGCGGTTGTCACGACGATTGCGGTTACCGCGACTGCCTTCGCGGCGGCCCCGCTCAGCCACAGGGGACATCGGACGCTTGCTGCCGCCATCCCGTGGCCCTCGCTCCGGTCTGCGCTCCTCGCGCCGGTTCTCGGCATGCCCCGCCGCCGCCCCCAGTTGCCGGATGTCCCGTTCGTCCAGTTCGACCCAAGCGCCACGCTTCAATCCACGCGGCAACATCATGGCTCCGTAGCGGATGCGGATCAAGCGGCTTACGGCATGGCCAACGGCCTCGATCATGCGACGCACCTCTCGGTTGCGGCCCTCAGAGATGGTCACGCGGTACCAGCAGTTGGATCCTTCACCGCCACCATCTTCAATCGAACCGAAAGACGCCATGCCGTCCTCGAGTTTGACTCCATCAAGGAGCTTTTGCTTCTCCTCATTGCTCAGGGCGCCCAGCACACGGACGGCATACTCACGCTCCAGGCCGAAGCGGGGGTGCATCAGATTGTTGGCCAGCGCGCCCGAACTGGTGAACAGGAGCAGGCCTTCGGTGTTCAGGTCGAGCCGCCCGACCGACTGCCATTTGCCCTGGTGCAGTTTGGGCAGGCGGCGGAATACGGTCGGCCGATTCTGCGGGTCATCGTGGGTCACCACCTCTCCGGCAGGCTTGTGGTACGCAATCACCCGGGCGGGGG
>JBDKJB010000077.1:0-6942 GCA_039796835.1 Pseudomonadota bacterium
CGCGCTCCACCACCATGCTGGTGTTGGGCCGCATCAGGAACGAGGTGCTGCCGACCACGAACACCAGTGACGCACCGGGCCCGGTGTCGACCCGGTCGCCCGTCTGGATGACGCTTTGCGAACTCATGCGTTGACCGTTCAGCAGTGCGTCACCACGCAGGTCCACGATATTGCTGCGGCTTTGCGCCTGTGTCGAACCCCATCCCCCTGCCGCGACAAAGGCCGCTGCACCTGACAGGAAGCTGCGCCGATGGAACCACAGCAGATCGGATTCTGTGCGGCCTTGCAATTGGTGTGATGTCATGGTTCGCTTTCAGGGTTGGATTCAAATGTGCCGATGTACGAAAAATAGATCGAAGTGAAGAACATCGCAGCCACCAGCATGGCCAGAGGAGGCATGGCCGATTGCACCACACCGGGCCCCAGCAGGCTGGCCATCAGGATGCCCATGATGGAGCTGATGCCGATGAGCATGGCAAACCAGGCCAAGCCGTAGAGCAGCATGGCGCGCCAGTTGCGCACGCAGGCGATGAAGCTGAAAAACAGGCTCTTGGCCGGCGGCAGGCCGTGCCAGTGCAGCAGCGCCGGGGCGTGCCAGAACAGCATGGACACCGGCACGTACAGCAGCAGGGTGGTCCAGATTGCCAAGCGGAAATCGGCTTGACCCAATTGTTCGGCACCCATGCCGCCCGCAAAATAGGCCTTGGCAAATTTGCCGCCGTCCGCCAGCGCCGACAACGCCAGGATGCCCAGGAAGATCAGGGCATACAGGGCGCCGAGCACCCACATGCTCCTGCCGCGGTCAGGGCTCTCTCGGAAAGCGGTGAGCAGGCGCGAAGGCATTGGGAACTTGCCTTGCGTGGCGTCGCGGGTGGCCGCCATCAGGCCCAGCGTGGCTGCGGGCAGCAGCATCAGAGCCAGCAGGCCGCCGATGAATGGCACCAGACTCAACACGGTGAGACTCCCCATGAACATGAAAAACAGCCCGGCCAGTGCCAGAGGCTGTCTGAAAAAGGTTCGCACCCCGGCCAAGGCCCATTGAAAGCCAATTCGCGCGGGGACAATGTTCAGTTTCATGGTGTCAGGCGAAGTTCCTCGCCGGTATTCTCAGACAAAGCCGTTTTGTGGCCAAAGTCACGTTTTGAGCCTCTTCAGCAGCACCCGCTCAAAATGCGCGGGGTCGTGCGGCTTGAGCAGGCTGGCTTCGCGCGGCAGATGGAAATCCCACAGCCGTGAGATCCAGAAGCGCAGGGCGCCGGCACGGCGCATGGCGGGCAGGCAGCGGCGCTCATTCGAATCCAATGGGCGCACCGATTCATAGGCCTGCAGAAATGATGCCAGGCGGGCACTGTCGTCGCACCCCTGGTCCAGGTCAATGCACCAGTCATTCAGACACACGGCCAGATCGAACAACCAGGTGTCCACACCCGCAAAATAGAAATCGAAGAAGCCCGTGAGCTGGGTGTTGCAGCGACCGTCGGCGCCAATCGCAAACATGACGTTGTCGCGGAACAGGTCGGCGTGCACCGGCCCGCGCGGCAGGGCGGCGTAAGCTGCGGACTCTGCCACATGGTTCTGATAGGCAAGTTCCTGCAACAGCATCTGGCGCTGCCCCGGGTCGATGTGCGGCAGCACCACCGGCACGGTCTCGTTCCACCAGGGCAGGCCGCGCAGGTTCGGCTGGTCCGGTTCAAAACTCGCCGCCGCCAGATGCATGCGCGCAAGCATCGCGCCCACGGCAGCGCAATGCGCAGGGGTGGGAGAGAGCTCGCTACGCCCCTGCAAACGCGTGACCACACTCGCAGGCTTGCCCTTCACGTCATACACCAGCTCGCCGCGCGCATTGGCCGCAGGGTCCGGCACCGGCACGCCATGGCCGGCCAAGTGCTTCATCAGCTTCAGGTAGAACGGCAGCTGCGCAAACGACAGGCGCTCGAACAGGGTGAGCACATGCTCCCCCCGGTCGGTGGTGACGAAGTAGTTGGTGTTTTCGATGCCCCCCGAACACGGGGCCATCTGTGTGAGCTGGCCCAGGCCCAGGCTTGCCAGCAGTTGGCTGGCCTCCTCGAACGAGACCTCTGTGTAAACCGCCATTCGCCCGCCCTAGAAGCTGAACAGTTTCCAGGACCGTTCGCCGGTGCGAGGTTGCACATCGTAGGCCGGAAGGCCGCCACGTGGTTGCACGGTGATGGTGCGTGTTTCGCCGCCCACGCGCAGTTCGTCCACCTGGACATCCTGGCCTTCGACGCGGATGCGCTCGATGGACTGGTTGTGCGCGGAGGGTTGAGACGACCCCGCGGCAGCCTGGGACGGCGTGGCTGGCGTTTGGGCCAGCGCACTGCCGGCCAGGGTCAACAGGGTTGCAAAGGCCAGGGCCCGGACAGTGCGTGCATGCATGGCGGGATTGTAGGCGCGGCGCAAAATGGCGGACACAATGGCGGCCATGAGTGACACCCCGATTTCACGTCCCCGGCTGCTGCTGCTGGACGGCTCCAGCTACCTGTACCGTGCCTTTTTTGCCGGCAAGGACTGGACGGCCACCTTGCCCGACGGCAGCACCGTGCCCACCGGGGCGCTGCGCATCTTCATCAACATGGTCGAGAAGGCGCGCAAGGACTTCCCGGCCACCTGGCTGGCCTGCGTGTTCGACGCCAAAGGCCCCACCTTCCGCGACGCCATCTACCCGCAGTACAAGGCCCACCGTTCGCCGATGCCGGACGACCTGCGCGCACAGATCGCCCCCATCCACGAGGTGGCCCGCCTGCTGGGCTGGCCGGTGCTGGATGTGCCCGGGGTGGAGGCCGACGACGTGATCGGCACCCTGGCCGTGACAGCTGCGCGTCAGGGCGTGGAGGTGGTGGTGTCCAGCGGCGACAAGGATCTGGCGCAACTGGTGACCGAACACATCTGCATCGTCGACACCATGAACGACAAGCGCCGCGACCCCGCCGGTGTGCTGGCTGAATTCGGCGTGCCGGCCGAGCGCATGCTCGACTACCAGATGCTGGTGGGTGATGCGGTGGACAACGTGCCTGGCGTCGAGAAGGTTGGCCCCAAGACGGCCGCCAAGTGGCTGCAGGAATATGGCAGCCTCGAGAACCTGCTGGCCCATGCCACGGACATCAAGGGCGTGGCCGGCGAAAACCTGCGCAAGGCCATCGATTGGCTGCCCACCGGACGGCAACTGCTGCAGATCAAGACCGACTGCGATCTGGCGGGTCACGTGGACGGACTGCCCGCGCTCGATGCCCTGGCTGCGCGGGGGCCCGACCCCGCCGCGCTGCTCGACTTCTACACCCGCTACGGCTTCAAGGGGCTGGCCAAGTCGCTCGGGGCGTCTGCCGCATCTCCTGAAAATGTCAATGAATCAAATGATTCAAGAAAAAATGGCATTAATTCCGTAGAATTAAAAGGAAATAATGCTCCTGAATTAGGTGGTATGTCAGGTCAAAAACAGTTCAAAAATACTGTGCCTGTGGTCTATCACACGGTTTTGGACTGGCCCAGTTTCGACGCCTGGCTGGCCCGGTTGCAGGCCGCCGAGCTGACAGCCATCGATACCGAAACCACTTCGCTCGATGAAATGGTGGCCGAGATCGTGGGCGTCAGCTTCAGCGTGCAGGCGGGCGAGGCCGCCTATGTGCCCCTGGCCCATGACTACCCGGGCGCACCCGACCAATTGCCGCGCGGCGAGGTACTGGCCCGGCTCAAGCCCTGGCTGGAAGACCCCCGCTGCAAGAAGCTTGGGCAGCACATCAAGTACGACCGCCACGTCTTTGCCAACCATGGCATCGAGGTGCAGGGCTATGCCCACGACACCATGCTGCAGAGTTATGTGCTCGAAGTCCACAGGCCGCACGGCCTGGCCAGCCTGGCCGAGCGTCACTTGGGCCGCAGTGGCGTGAACTACGAAGACCTGTGTGGCAAGGGCGCGGCTCAGATACCCTTCAGCCAGGTGGACATCGAGCGGGCGGCGCACTATTCGGCCGAAGACAGCGACCAGACCCTGGACGTGCACGGGGTGCTGTGGCCGCAGATTGAAGCGCAGCCCAAGCTGGCCGCCATCTATGCGCTGGAGATGCAGAGCAGCGAGACCCTGTACCGGGTGGAGCGCAACGGGGTGCTGATCGACGCGCAGATGCTGGCCACCCAAAGCCATGAACTGGGCCAGCGCATGATGGCGCTGGAGGCCGAAGCCCACGTCCTGGCGCAGCAGCCGTTCAACCTCTCCAGCCCCAAGCAGATCGGCGAGATATTCTTCACCAAGCTGGGCCTGCCGGTGGTCAAGAAAACGGCCACTGGCGCGCCGTCCACCGACGAGGAGGTGCTCGAAAAGCTGGCCGAAGACTTCCCGCTGCCGGCCAAGATCCTGGAGCACCGCGGCCTGGCCAAGCTCAAAGGCACCTATACCGACAAGCTGGCGCTGCTCATGCACCCGCGCACGGGGCGTGTGCACACGCATTACGCGCAGGCCGTGGCGATCACGGGGCGCCTCTCCAGCAACGACCCGAACCTGCAGAACATCCCGGTGCGCACGGCCGAGGGCCGTCGCGTGCGCGAGGCCTTTGTGGCCCGGCCGGGCTGGCAGATTGCCAGCGCCGACTACAGCCAGATCGAGCTGCGCATCATGGCCCACATCAGCGGTGATGAGGCCCTGTTGCGCGCCTTCGCTGCCGGGTTGGACGTGCACCGCGCGACGGCCAGCGAGGTGTTTGGCGTGGCGGTCGATCAGGTCAGCAGCGAACAGCGGCGATACGCCAAGACCATCAACTTCGGTCTCATCTATGGCATGAGCGCCTTCGGCCTGGCGCGTGCCCTGCAGATCGACAACACGGCGGCACGCAATTTTGTCGAACGCTACTTTGAGCGCTACCCGGGCGTGAAGCGCTACATGGACGCGACCAAGGCGCAGGCCCGGGCGCAGGGCCATGTCGAGACCGTTTTCGGCCGACGCCTCGTGATGGCCGGCATCCAGAATGCCAAGGGCGCGCAACTGGCCGGCCTGGAGCGCCAGGCCATCAACGCCCCCATGCAGGGCACGGCGGCCGATCTGGTGAAGATGGCCATGAACCAGGTGCAGGCTGCACTGGACCAGGAGGGTAAACAGACCCTGATGATCATGCAGGTGCATGACGAACTGGTGTTCGAGGTGCCCGAGTCCGAGCAGGACTGGCTTCGCACGCGGGTGCCGCAGATCATGGCCGGTGTGGCTGAGCTCAAGGTGCCACTGGTGGCTGAAGTGGGTGTGGGGCCGAATTGGGAGCAGGCGCACTGAGGTCTGGGGTTGCGGGGAATCTTAGTCGCGGCCCAGGGCAGATGGCTCCGTGTCCTTCTGCGGATTCAGGGGCTCCGACCACATCCGACACTCTGCGCCGCATTCATCCTTTTACCTGCGCCATCTGCCCTGGACCACTCCAAGGCGCGCGTTTTGAGCGATCGTGGTCTGTATGGCCAAACCGCAGGATTCTGCCGTTGCTCAACCAATGGCCTGCGCCTCAATCGCTGTACTGGTGTGGCGCGCACGCTCATCACAATCGCTCGGAGGAAGCCCGAGTTGTTGAAAGTGGTCTACATGGTGAAAGCAAATTCGGTGATTGTGGGAGGATGAGTCACAGTGATCTATGGCCAGGTTGGGAACATTCTCGGTGGGTTGCCTTATTTGCCTCGTGCTTGTTTTTTGCTTCGGCTGCCGGCGTGATAGATTTCAAATGAAGAGGGCCCAGCGCGGATGCGGAGGTAAGAGAAGGAATGCGGCGCAGAGCCTTGACTGAGCTCAGAGCTCCAGAATCCGCAGGATGACACGGAGCCAGACGCGCTGGGCCCTCTGCCGGACTGGGAAAAACCCACAGCCTGCAACAGCGATCCGTGCTTACCCCAGAGGCGGGAACCTTCGACTGCCCCCAGAATCTGTCAGGCTTTGACCACCCACACAGGAGAACCCGCATGCTCAACGACAGCCTTCAACAAGAATTCGACGCCCTGCTGCCGGGCACCGCGACCGAAGACGGTGCGTCCCGCCGCACGGCGCTCAAGGTGGCCCTGGGCGTGGGGTACGCGGCCTCGGTGTCGCCGATCTGCGCGCAGACGGCCATCAAGACCGACAGCAATGGCCTCAAAGCCGGTGAAATCAGCTTCATGGTGGATGGCTTCAAGGTGCCGACCTATTACGCCATGCCGGCTGGCAAGACCGGCTGCCCGGTGGTGCTGGTGGTGCAGGAAATTTTTGGCGTGCATGAGTACATCGCGGACACCTGCCGGCGGTTTGCCAAGCAGGGCTACTTGGCCGTAGCGGTGGAGCTGTTCGCACGTCAGGGCGACCCAACCAAATACGGCGAGATCGCCAAGCTGGTTGCCGAAGTGGTCAGCAAGGTGCCAGACGCGCAGGTCATGGCCGACCTGGACGGTGCGGTGAAGTGGGCAGCGGCCAATGGTGGCGATGCGTCCAAGGTGGCCATCACCGGCTTCTGCTGGGGCGGGCGCATCACCTGGCTGTATGCCGCGCACGCCAATGTGAAGGCGGGCGTGGCCTGGTACGGCCGCCTGGTGGGCAACACCAACGCGCTGACACCGGCCAACCCGATCGATCTGGCGCTCAACCTCAAGGCGCCGGTGCTCGGGCTGTATGGTGAAAAAGACACCGGCATCCCGCTGGACAGCGTGGAAAAAATGAAGGCTCAGCTCGCCAAGGGCAACTTGGCGGCGCAGTATTCGCGCTTTGTGGTGTACCCGGATGCGCCACACGCCTTCCATGCCGACTACCGCCCCAGCTTCCGCAAGGTGGCCGCCGAAGACGGCTTCAACCGCTGCCTCGAGTGGTTCAGGCACTACGGCGTGGCTTGATCCGCCGCCATTGGCATGGGTGGGATAATGTGCCATCTGCGAAGAAACCGCCTTCGGGCGGTTTTTTCATGGGCTTGAAAGAAATCACGGTTTTTCCCGATA
>JBDKJB010000078.1:0-6941 GCA_039796835.1 Pseudomonadota bacterium
TATCCGATTGCCTGACGGACTCGACGCCGTCGCCCGCGCCCGAGCTGCAGAGCTTGGCATCAGCATCAACGCCCTGGTCTGCGTCGCCCTCGATGCCTATTGCCGAGGGTTTACACCCTCCCCGGCCAGTGCACCGCAAGCCGCGCCAGACAGCGACGTCACGCCTGCCCAGGCTGTCCCAGCTGAGCCGCCTGCAGGCCGCAACGCCTCGGCGCCCGCGCCAGTCCCCGGGCTCACCCGTCGCCAGCGCCGGGAATTGGAGCGGCAAGAACGCAGCGCCCAGGCTCGGGCCTGAGCTGGCGCAAGGCTCTGGGGGGATGCCAGCATGAACCCGGCCATTCAATCGGCGTTGCAGCACCTCAATGGTGACCTGGCGGAGCTGGATGCCTGGCTGCAGGCCCTGGATGCAGGCGAACAGCCTGCGCCCTGGGTCTTTGCCATGCGTCGCCTGTTCGATCGGCTGGATTCCAGCGCCCAGGCGCTGGAATCCAGTCTTCGTACTTCGGGCCAGCTTGGGGAGCGGGCACCATGAGTGCATTCACAGACCGGCTGTACCGGGAGTGGCTTGGACAGCTCAAGGGTGGGGTGGTGGCTCTGTCCCCATCTAAAACAAGTCGCCGAATCTTCGGGGGTATGGGGGGGGTGCCCCCCATGGGAGCGAAGCGAAACGGCCAAGGGGTACCCGCAGGCCCAGCAGCTGCCCGATGGGCTGGCGCTGTCAGCTCGTCCCCGTTGGAGCATCGCCCAAGCGCTGCGCCCCTCGCGGGGTTCATTGCTTGTTCGGGTGCTGCGGTTTCCGCGCGTCCTGATGACAGGAGTTCGGGCAGTGCGTAGCGCTGCCCTGGGATTTAGGGAACGCCCCAGCATTCGCACTGCCGGGGGTTCGTTTGTTGCTTTTTTTTAGTCTACAGATGAAAGAATTTCGCATGAATTCAGTCACTTGCAAACATATACATTGTATAAAGTCAAACAAAGATCAAGGGAGTCACCACCTCCCGGGCGCAGACCGCCCCCGGATGAAGGCTGCGATGAGGTCTGCAGCCTCTTTGCGATTGGCACGCTGGGCAAAATCGATCGCGCTCAGTCCCAACATGTTCTTGATGCCCGGATCGGCACCCGCTTCAAGCAACAATTTGACGGCGGAAGCGGAGCCATAGTGGGCGGCCATCATCAAAGGCGTGGTGTCATTGGGTGACGACGCGTCGATGTAGGCATGGTGCTCCAGGAGCAGACGCATGATTTCGAGGTGGCCGTTGGTCGAGGCATAGTGCAAGGGCGTCCAACCGGTCTTGTTGACATCAGCCCCCAGCTCCACCAGCCTTTTGGCCAAGCTCAGGTCCCCCCGCAGCGCTGCCAGCATCAGAGGGCTTTCATCTGCCTGGTTGCGGGCATCGGGGTCCAGCTGGGGCCACCCCAGCAGGACGGTGGCAGATTTTTCGGACTTGTCCCGGATCGCCAAAAAGAGTGGATGCTGCCCGTTCGGATCTCGGCTGTTGACGTCGAAGCCGCGTTGCAGCAACTCGCGGACAACACTCTCGTTGTCCTGTTTGATGGCCACAAAAAAATCTTCGTATGAACCTGCCTTCGATGATGAAAAATGAATAAAAACAATTAGATATAGTACATATCTCAGGTTATGCATTAACTTATTCATAGGGCTCATCCGACCGTTTTGACGAGCGGAAACAGGGTGTCGAAATTGCGCGAAGTTGCCTCTGCAATGGTCTCGATGAGCACCCCTCGCAGTTCGGCGATGCACGCGGCCACATGTGGCACGTACGCCGGCGAATTGGTTTTGCCCCGGTGCGGCACCGGCGCCAGGTAGGGGCTGTCGGTTTCGATCAGCAGCCTGTCCAGCGGCACGAAGGCCGCCACTTCACGCAATTCCCTGGCGTTCTTGAACGTGACGATGCCGGACAGGGACACGTAATACCCCAGGTCCAACGCAGCCCGCGCCACCTCCAGGGTTTCAGTAAAGCAATGGAACACGCCTCCGGCAGCGTGCACGCCAGGCAGCGCCCCGCCCTCGCCCTCCTCCTGCAAGATCGCCAGGGTATCGGCCGCTGAGCTGCGGGTGTGGATGACCAACGGTTTGCCCAGCTTCTGGGCGGCATGGATGTGCACCCGGAAACGGTCACGCTGCCAGGCCATGTCGGCAATGCTGCGGCCGTTGAGCCGGTAGTAGTCCAGGCCGGTTTCGCCGATGGCCACCACCCTGGGCAGGCCGCCCCGCGACAGGAGATCGTCCAGGGTGGGCTCCCACACGTCTTCTTCGTCCGGGTGGACCCCCGCCGTGGCCCAGAAATTGTCGTAACTCAGGGCAAGCTGGTGCACGCCGTCAAACCCCTCCAGCGTGGTGCTGATGCACAGGGCACGGTCAACCCGGGCGGCCTGCATGGCAGCGCGGATGGCCGGCAAGTCCGCCTTCAGCTGGGGGAAATCAAGGTGGCAGTGGGAATCGACAAACATGGCCCGGATTTTCGCAGGCCAGCCCGGGGTTTCAGAAAGTCTGCGTCGGACGGTCTGAAGACAGGTGGGCGCCCAGGATTTCTTCGATCTTCAGGCGCAAGGAACGGGATTTTTCATCGCGCGGAAACAAAATACCCACCCCTTGGGTGCGGCTGCCCGAAGCCCGGGCCGGCGTGACCCAGGCGACCTTGCCGGCCACCGGGTAGCGCTGGGGATCGTCCGGCAGGGACAGCAGCACATACACATCATCGCCCAGTTTGTACTCCCGCGAGGTCGGGATGAAGATGCCACCTTCGGTGAAATAGGGAACATAAGCCGCAAACAGGGCGGCTTTCTCCTTGATGGCGAGTTGGATGACACTAGGACGCGGCATGGGGGGCGGTGCAGATCAGACAGGGGAGTTTATGGCCACCTGCGCATCGGCCACAAGTGAATCGTGTAACAAAGCCTGCTGGTAGGGGTGGTCAATGTGTCGGCCAGCCGCCAGCAACGCCTTGCCCCAGCGGGACAAAACGCCCATTCCGGCCTTGCATTGAGGGAGTTCCTGGGCGGAAAAAAACCGTGGTGCGGCCCCCACGTTCACAGCCTGCAGGTCGTGGCAGAGCTTGATGATTCCGTCCAGTAGCTGCCTGGCAGGCCATTGCGCCACCAGCGTCACGTCGCCGCGCTGCATGGCTCTGGGGAATTCGCGCCATTCAACGGCGGCTTTCGGATCAGGCAAAAAGGCCTGGGCGTCCTGGGGGCGTTGTCCGCAGACACGCAGGAGCAATTCAGCGGCCACCGGGTCTGCGCCGATCTGCTGCAGCCAGTCCCGGGATTCCGTCAGGGTGGGCCAGGCCAACACGCACAGCTGGCAACGGCTGCGGATGGTGGGCAACAACTGGTCGGCAGCTTCGGTGGCGAGCACAAAACGCGTGCTGCCGGGTGGCTCCTCAAGGGTCTTGAGCAGGGCGTTGGCGGCAATGCCGTTCATCTTTTCGGCTGGGAACACCAACACGACCTTGCCTTGCCCCCGGGCATCGGTGCGCTGACCGAACTCCACCACATCACGCACCGCGTCGACGCGGATTTCCTGACTGGGCTTGCGTTTTTTGTCGTCAATGTCGCTTTGCGCCTTCTCGGGCAGAGGCCAGCCGCGTTCCAGCATCGCGGTTTCGGGCATCAGCACGCACAGATCAGCATGCGTGCGCACATCGATGGCATGGCAACTGCCGCACTGGCCGCAGGCCCCGTCCGGCCCGGGCTGCTCGCACAACCAGGCTCGCGCCAGTTCCAAGGCCAGATCGTAGTGCCCCAGGCCTGACGGGCCGGCCAGCAACAGGGCGTGCCCACGTTGAGCCAGCAGGCTGGCCCGGTTACGGGCAATCCAGGGCGCGACGCCTGACATGTCAACGGGCCGTCGGGGTGGCCTGTGCCGCGACCATGATGGCCAGCCAACCACGACGCACCAGGGCGGCGGTCAGTTGCTGCCACACCTGATGGCGGCTCTGGTTGGCATCGATCCGCACAAAGCGCTGCGGAGCGGCCTGTGCCCGGGCGGCATAACCGTCGGCCACCCTTTCGAAAAACGCCAGTGGCTGGGACTCAAACCGGTCAGGCACCCGGGCGGCCCCCAGACGAGCGGCGGCCTCGGCCGGAGGCAGGTCAAACCAGAGGGTCATGTCCGGTTCCAGAATACTATTGAAATTTTGCGAAAAATTCCGATAACCAGATTGAACAGTGTGCTCCAAAAAAGATAGTAGTTCAAGGTCAAATCCGCGCCCGGCCCCCTGGTAGGCAAAGGTGGCGTCGGTGAAGCGGTCGCACAGCACCACGTCCCCGCGGGCCAGAGCCGGTTCGATGCAGTGCTGCAGATGATCGCGCCGTGCCGCAAACACCAACAGGGCTTCGGTCATGGCGTCCATGGCCTGGTTCAGCACCAGACCGCGCAGGGCTTCAGCCAGCGGGGTACCGCCTGGTTCGCGGGTGAGCGTGACTGTGCGACCCTGGGCCCGGAACGCTGCGGCCAGCCCCTCGATGTGGGTCGATTTGCCGGCGCCGTCGATGCCTTCAAAACTGATGAACAAGCCTTGCATGCTCTGGCGCCCTCATTTGCCGCGTTGGTATTTGTTGACCGCCCGATTATGTTCGTCGAGGGTGGCGCTGAACTGACTGCTGCCGTTCCCGCGTGCCACGAAATACAGGGCCTTGGTGCTGGCGGGCTGTACGGCTGCCAGAAGCGCTGCCTTGCCGGGCAAGGCAATGGGCGTGGGGGGCAGGCCGGCGCGGGTGTAAGTGTTCCAGGGGGTATCGGTCTGCAGGTCGCGGCGGCGCAGGTTGCCGTCGAATTCGTCGCCCATGCCGTAGATCACGGTGGGGTCAGTCTGCAACAGCATGCCGATGCGCAGGCGGTTGTGGAACACACCAGAAATGAGGGCCCGGTCCGAGCCTTTGCCGGTTTCCTTTTCGATGATGCTGGCCAGGGTGAGCGCTTCTTCGGGGGTACGCAGCTGTACCGCAGGTTGACGCACGGCCCAGGCGGCAGCCAGACGTCTGTCCATGGTGTGCAGGGCGCGGCGCAGCACCGTTAGGTCACTTGCGCCCTTGCCATAGTGGTAGGTGTCGGGTGAAAACCGACCCTCGAACCCCTGCCCCGGTCGGCCCAATTGGGCCATGATGTCGGCTGCCGCAAGATCGCGCGTCAGGGGTTTGAGGTGCTCGGCACGGGCCAGCGCCGCACGCATCTGTGCAAAGGTCCAGCCTTCGACGATGGTGACCGCGAACTGGGTTTCTTCGCCTTCCACCAGCCGCCGGGCCAGTTGGCGGGGCGTGACGGCCCCTTCGACCGAGTAGTTGCCGGCCTTGAGGTACCGCGAAGCACCTGAGACGCGCAGCCAAGCATAGAACAGCGCGGGTTGGACCTGCACGCCTGCCTGAGCGACGATGTCGGCCACCCGCCGCGGAGAGGTACCGGGCTCGATGTCGAACTCTGCCGCTTCGCCGCGCAGCACCAGCGGGCGCTCGAGCCACCACCAGGTGCCACCACCTGCAGCTGCGGCCAGAACGGCCGCACACATCAACAAAGTTCGCAACAACCGCATCGGCGCCATTCAGTGGGTCCACAAAACCCTGGGGCCCTTGTGCCCATCGGGCGGCCATGATAATTCAGCGCATGAGCAATGCTTCCCCCGACACCGGACCGACCGCGGGACTCGCCCTGCCCCAGCTGGGCGTGATCCGCGCCCAGGGCGCAGATGCCACCTCGTTCCTGCAGGGTCAGCTGACGCAGGACGTGGCTCTGATGCCGGTGGGGCAAACCGCTCTGGCAGCCTGGTGCTCGGCCAAGGGCCGGATATTGGCATCGTTCTGGGTACACAAATTGGCCGCCGATGACTATTTTTTGGTCACCAGCCGCGACATTCTGGAGCCCACACGCAAGCGCATGGCCATGTTTGTGCTGCGGGCCAAGGTGCAACTCACCGATGTCAGCGCCTCCATGCCGGTCTGGGGGGTGGTCGCACCGGCTCTGGCAACGCCTGCCGGAATCGTGGCCCTGTCCTTGCCGCCCGTGCAGGGCGAGGCGCGCGCACTCTGGGTCGGTCCCCACGACGGGGCCATGCAGGGCTTGCAGGCTCTCGCTCCCGAGGCCTGGCAGCACCTGGACGTGATGAGTGGCGTGGCCCACATCACCCAGCCGGTGGTCGAGGCCTTTGTGCCGCAGATGCTGAATTACGAATCCGTGGGCGGTGTGAACTTCAAGAAAGGCTGCTATCCCGGGCAGGAGGTGGTGGCCCGCAGCCAGTTTCGGGGCACGCTGAAGCGTCGGGCCTACCTGGTCGAGGGCAGCGCCCCCATGGACGCCGGACAGGAGGTGTTCAGTGCGCTGGACGCCAACCAGCCCTGCGGGACGGTGGTGCAGGCCGCCGCCGCGAGCCATGGCGCGTGGGTCGCCATCGCCTCGATGCAGGTGGCGGCCGCTGAATCCGCCCTGCAACTGGGCCGGGCGGGCGGCCCACCGCTGCGTTTGCTTCCCCTACCGTACGCCCTGCGTGATGACATTTGAAGATTTACGGAAGAAAATAGAGATTTTTCCGTTTCTTCGTAATGAAAGATAGCTATTTTTAAGATAGCATTTTGAACATTTCCAGGTGTTCAATACCCGCCTCCATGAAGGTCTCGCCGCGACCAGCGAAGCCCAGGCGCTCATAAAACCCCACTGCGCTCTGTTGCGCGTGCAGCATGATCTCCCGGTCGCCACGGGAGCGGGCCACGTCGGTCAGGGCGGTCAGCACTTCACGACCCAGGCTGCCGCCGCGCAGCGCCCGGTGCACGGCCATGCGACCAATCTGCGCCACACCCGGTGCAGGCTGCAGCAGGCGGGCGGTGGCCACAGCCTGACCCAGCCGGTTGGTCACCAGCGCATGGACGGCCGTGGCGTCTGCGTCGTCCCACTCCAGCTCTTTGGGGATGCGCTGCTCTTGCAGGAACACCTG
>JBDKJB010000079.1:0-6928 GCA_039796835.1 Pseudomonadota bacterium
TCCCCTGGGGGTGTGGGTGGGCGTGCGCATCGCGCGACGCATCGATCCCCAGTTGTTCTATCGCATCCTCTATGGCGGCATGCTGCTGGCCGGCCTCAAACTGGTGTGGGATGCCTTTCTGGCTTGACGCCTGAAAGCTGGCTTTGTTTGCGCTCCTGGGCCATTTGCTCTTCGAGCTGCTGGCGGCCCTGCTTGACCACGGCGATGAGCTTCGCGCGGTCCTCATGGTGCGGGTGCATTTGCTCAAAGAGCGCCAGATTGTGCTCGCGGAAGCGTTCTTTCGCCGTCTTCACTTGCAGCGGATCGTGCCCCAGCATCTCCAGCACCTGCCCGCTGCTGGCCAGGCTGGCTTCAAACATCTCCCGTTGCACCAGGTGCACGCCACGGTCGCGCAGTTGATGCCAATGCGTCACGTCGCGGGCCCGCACCACCAGCTGCAGTTGCGCAAAGTGCTCCTTGGCCAGCTCGACGATGCGCAGCGACTGCTCCGCGCTGTCCACCGCCACCACCAGCACCTTGGCGGTGCCGGCACCCGCTGTGCGCAGCAGGTCCAGGCGTGTGGCGTCGCCATAGAACACGCGATAGCCAAAACTGCGCGCGGCTTCGATCATCTCGGCATCGTGGTCCAGCACGGTGCAGGCGTGGCCTTGGGCCAGCAGCATGCGGGCCACGATCTGCCCGTACCGGCCAAACCCGGCGATCACGATGGGCGCGTCTTGCGGCTCCGAGATCTCGTCCGGGCGGACGGGTGCGCCGCAGTCGGCAAAACGCGGCAGCAGCAGCTTGTCGATGGCCACCAGCAGCAGGGGCGACAGCAGCATCGACACTGCCACGGCGCCGATCAGCAGCGACGCCGTCTCCGGGGCCAACACCTGGGCGCCACTGGCAGCCTGGAACACCACAAAGGCGAACTCCCCGCCTTGGGCTAGCAACAGCGTGAACACCGGCCGGTCTTGATATGGCAGCGCCATCTGCCGCGCCAGCAGCCAGATCACGAGTGCCTTGGCTGCCATGAAAGTGGCCACCACCGCAGCCATCTGGCCCGGCGACCTGAGCAGCACACCCACATCGATGCTCATGCCCACGGCGATGAAAAACAGCCCCAGCAGCAGGCCCTTGAACGGTTCGATGTCCGTCTCCAGTTCGCGCCGGTATTCGCTCTCGGCCAATAGCACCCCGGCCAGGAAGGCCCCCAGGGCCATCGACAGACCCACCCACTGCATGAGCGCCGAGATGCCAACCACCAGCAGGAGGGATGCGGCCGTGAAGATCTCCGGTGTGTCCGACCGGGCGATCCACCGGAACACTGGACGCAGCAGCAGGCGCCCGGCCAGCACGATGCCCACAATCACCCCAATGATGGTGGCTGCATCGCGCGCCAGCTGAGCCAGATCCAGGCCTTCGGGCGCTGCACCGTGCCCGACGGCCAGGAGCGGCAAAAGCGCCAGGATCGGGATGGCGGCCACGTCCTGAAACAGCAGGATGGAGAACCCTGCCTGCCCGCTTGAGGTGGGCAGCAGATTGCGTTCCCCCATCACCTGCAGGGCGATGGCCGTGCTCGACAGCGCCAGGCCCAGCGCGGCCACCAGCGGCGTGCGCCAGCCCGCAAATACCGCTGGCGCTGCTTGCCCCGCCAGCCACAGCAGGCCAAACAAGGCGCCGGCGCAGCCCAGCACCTGAGCGCTGCCCCAGCCAAAAATGGGCCGGCGCAGGCTCCACAGACGCTTGGGTTCGAGCTCCAGCCCCACCAGAAACAGCATCAGCACCACGCCGAATTCGGCGAAATGCAGGATATCTTCCACCTGGGTCACCAGCCCCAGGCCCCAGGGCCCGATGGCCAGGCCGGCCACCAGATAACCGATGATGGCCCCCAGGCCCAGGGCTTTGGACAGCGGCACCGCAATGACTGCAGCAGACAGGTAGATGAAGCTGTTGACCAGCCAGGTCGGCGCGTGTTCCATGGGGATAAGATTACACGAACCACATCGGGAGCCCAGCATGCCAGTCATCGTCGTTGCCAATCCCAAGGGGGGCGTGGGCAAGTCCACACTGTCGACCAACGTGGCCGGCTACTTCGCGTCCTGTGGGCACGCCGTGATGCTGGGTGACGCTGATCGCCAGCAGTCGTCTCGCCTGTGGCTGGGCCTGCGGCCGGCGGTGGCGCGCGCCATCAGCACCTGGGAGATCAACGCGGACCTCCTGGCCAAACCCCCGAAAGGCACCACCCACGTGGTGCTCGACACCCCGGCGGGCCTGTCGGGGTGGCGGGCCAATGACGTCCTGAAAATGGCGACACACGTGCTGGTGCCCCTGCAGCCCAGCGTGTTCGACATCTTTGCCACCCGCGCATTCCTGGACGAGTTGCAGCACAACAAGCACGCCAGCCAGGTCAAGATCGGTCTGGTCGGCATGCGCGTGGACGCTCGCACCATCGCGGCGGACCAGCTGCATGCGTTCAATGATTCCCTCAAGCTACCGGTGCTGGGCTATCTGCGCGACACACAAAACTATGTGCACCTGGCAGCCCGCGGCCTGACCCTGTTTGACGTGACCCCCGGCCGGGTTGAAAAGGATCTGGCCCAGTGGGACGGCATCTGCAAATGGCTGAACACACCCTAGACATTCCCTATCCCAACTCGAACCCAATGGAGACAACATGCGGACTTTTGAAACCCTGACCGATCTGGCGGCCTGCGTGGGCCAGGAAGTGGGCGTGAGTGACTGGGTGGACATCACCCAGGCCATGGTCAACCAGTTTGCTGATGCTACGGGCGACCACCAATGGATCCACGTGGACGTGGAGCGCGCCAAGGCCGGGCCCTTTGGTGCCCCCATTGCGCATGGCTACCTCACGCTGTCGCTGCTGCCCCGCTTCATGGCCAACACGGTCGAGATCCGGCAGAAGGGCATGAGCGTGAACTACGGCGTGAACAAGGTGCGCTTTACCTCACCGGCGCCCGTGGGCTGCCGCCTGCGTGCCCGCGTCAAGCTGACCAAGGCCGACCCGATCGACCGCAACGGACTGCAGTTCACATGGAGCGTGACGGTGGAACGCGAAGGGGCGGACAAGCCGGTGTGTGTGGCCGAGTCGATCGCCCTGAGTTATCCATGAAATCTACGATATTGAGCGGACATGTCTTTCGAATCGCCCGTTTATCTTTGGCTTTTTCGTGAGAAGAAGCATGCAAAATGCTATTTAAAATATAGCACATAGGGCAATATCACTCAGATTAATTTAAACGTAGACTGGGCTCATTTTTTTCTGACAGGCCCTTTCTTCTGATTGATCTTTTTAACGAGCGCTTTTAGTACCTTGCCTTTTTTGGTGAAGAGCTCATCCAGCGCGGCCTCAAGAATGTCGAGAGCGTCGAATACTTCATTGCGTGTTAGAACGTCAGAATGACTTCCTGCATTACCCAGCCATTTCACAGCAAGCAGAGAATCACTCAAAGGTTTATCGCGTGAGGCCAGACCCTCAATTCGTTTATGAAGAGTTAGAAGCTCTCTTTTCCCTTTGAATAGCAATCTTGTCTTTGGTTGCTTTATGAAGTCTAGCAATCGCTCCACCGCTATTCGAATATGATTTGCAGAAGCTGAAGCGTCACTCCAAGAGGAAACGAATGCCAAGTGGAGTTGATCGACGACTTCCGTTGGGCATTCTTTAGGGATGACAATCAGATTCGGGGAAGGTTTGAAAAACTCTGGTGTATAGAACTCAATGCACTCCTGATTGTCTGCCTCAGTCTGTACTACCTCGATACGCCCTGTACCGGCAAGCGTAATTGCTTCCATGCAAGTTTTGTTATTGCATTGAAGCATCGCCACAAAACGAAGCTTTGACCAATCGGCATCCCAAGCTGGATGGGCTTGCTCACGGAGGGACGCTGCGGTTGGTAAAGCATGCAGAGTGTCCGGAACAAGCTTGAGGTATCCGCCGCCGCACACTGGGCAGTACCAGTGCGGTGTATGGCTTCGAGTTATGGGCTCGCTCCATAGATCGCGGTTAACTGGCATAAGTCGTTTATTTGCTATTACTTGGGTGTTTCACATGTATCTTTCTTTGAGCATCCGCAATTGCATCGTCCAAAGTGTAATAGTAGCGCCCAGCAAGCTTGTAGCCAAAATCTTGCTTTTCTATATTATAAATACTAATGGCTTCAGCTTCAGTTTTTAAAAAAAGCTCACGTGCAAGACGCCTGCTTTCTACTTCTTCAGCTTCACGTATTTTTCGAATCTCCACTAGGTGTGCCTGTTCGGTCGAAATTTGAAGTTGTGCCCCAACTTGGGCCACCTCTTTGTTTGCAAAATCTTGAGCGGCTTGCTCTTTTCCTTTTTTTGCTTTTAGAACTGCGAATCGTAGCTTGATGTATTCAACCTTAATTTTTCTCTCATCTCCATCGCATTCTGCGTAAAGCCGTGTCCATAGTCCTTTATCTACTCGTTCAGTTTTAATTTCCTCTGAAATTGTGGAGTAGATTGCGTTTTCGTCAGCATTGGATATTCCTTTGTCATCGAATTTTTCGATAAGACGGTTGGTATCACATGTTTGTGGCTTATCTTCGTTTGTACCTTGGTCAGTCAGGTCTTTGCTAGCTCCCGCATTGGCGTGCTCGGCTGATTGTCCCTGCGAATTCGTTGCGAGCACGAAGAAACCGATTACGAATAATGGAACTACCAATGCAGGTGCAACAACTAAACCTGAATAGCTTGAAAATTCAAGCATCCATCGGATCATTGGAGCCATAATAAAAGCCGAAATTAGAAATAGATTCAGAATTATCCCAATTGGCTCATTTTTTATTGATTTATGAAAGATAGAAAAATACAAGATTGGAAAAGACAGGAGTGCGACTGTAAGTCCCATGCCTAAGCTGCGTGCCCCATAGATCATTAGCGTCGAAATTTCTCCTCTTCCATAAACATCGGCCCCCGGTACGGGCATGAGTCCACCAATTAGTAGCGAGGCTATCAATATGACTATGGTTAGAGGTAGTATTTTCATTTCAAGGTATTTGATAAATCTAGGCGAAATGCAAAAAATACAAATAGCATCCAACCTATGTCGAGGCGTATGGCCATGCTATCAGAATATCCCGAGGCCAAAAGTGTTCTGAGCCACTGTCTTTTCATTAACCAACCCATCAGTACTAATCGTCTGGGAGGCGTGACGGTGGAACGCGAAGGGGCGGACAAGCCGGTGTGTGTGGCCGAGTCGATCGCCCTGAGTTATCCCTAAAAATCAGGCGAATTTGGCCTGTCGCCAGGCCTCAAAGACCGTGACGGCGACGGCGTTGGACAGGTTCAGGCTGCGCTGCCCCTCCCGCATGGGGAGCCGAAGCCACTGGTCGGCGGCGATCTGACCGCGCACAGCATCAGGCAAACCGCGGGTTTCCGAGCCAAAAACCAGCCAATCAGCGACCTGAAAGCTCATCTCAAAGGGCGAGTGGCGGCCCCGGGTTGTCAGCGCGAACAGGCGCGTCATGTCGGGTTGCTCGGTGGCGAGGAAAGCCGTCCAACTGGCGTGGCGGCGCACCGTGGCGTACTCGTGGTAGTCCAGTCCGGCGCGCCGCAGTTGCGCGTCGTCCATGCTGAAGCCGAGCGGCTCCACCAGATGCAGGCGGCATCCCGTATTGGCCGCCAGGCGGATCACGTTGCCGGTGTTTGGCGGGATTTCAGGCTCGACGAGGACGATGTTGAACATGGCTCAGTCGTATTCAGCCCGGGCAAACACCACACCGCTGACCGATGCGGCCCCGGCGGCCCGCAGCGCTTCGGCGGCCGCCTGCAGGCTGGCGCCACTGGTCATGACGTCGTCCACCACCACCAGGTTCAGGCCCGCCAGCAGCCCGGCCTGCAGCGGGTCCACCTGCAGTGCCCCCTGCAGGTTGGCCAGGCGCTGGGCGCGGGTCAACCCGATCTGGGGTGCAGTGTCACGCGTGCGCAGCAGCACACCGTGGATGACGGGCAGCGCCCGGGCTGGGTGCGCCTGCTGCCAGACCTGGTTCAGCTCGCGGGCCAGCAGGAGCGCCTGGTTGTAGCCCCGTTCCCGCAAGCGCTGGCGCGACAGGGGCATGGGCACCAGGACATCGGCCTGGCTCAGCGCTTCGCGCACCGTGTCAGACCGCAGCATCCAGGTCGCGCAATGCCGGGCCCAGGCCGGCTGGCTGCCAAACTTCAGCTCCGAGACAAAACCGTCCCACGGAAAAGCATAGGGGACCGCTGCTGCGCAGGGCATGCCAGTCTGAGATGAATCAACCGTCTGGGGCCAGCCCAGACTGGCACCGCAGTCGCTTTGGCAGCCCAGGCACAGGACATCCGATTGCCAGGCGCGGCAAACAGCGCATTGCGTGGGCAGCGCCTCGGTCAGGCGGCGGACCGCTTGGCGGAACAGGGCGGCAGGCATGGGCTCAATATACTCGCCGCTTGAACGCAACCCACCGCCCCCCCAGCATCGACCCGGTTGCTGCTTTGCGCTGGCAGGGCAGCCTGCCACAGCCCAGCCCCTGGCTGCATGAAGAGGTGGCGCGCCGCATGGCTGAGCGGCTGGACCTCATGGCCCGGCAGCCGATGGCCTGGTGCCATTGGGAACCGCTGCGTGCTGGCATGCAGGCACATGCGGCGCTGCTGGCGCGTTACCCCCGCGCCGCGGCCTGGGCTTTGTCCGAGAGCGCCATGCACGCCCAAGTGGCCCGCGCAGCATGGACCCGCCCATGGTGGCACCCGTCGCGCTGGCGCAGCCCGCCAACCCGTGAAGGTCAGCCGCCCGACGGCAGCATCGATTTGCTGTGGGCCAACATGGCCCTGCATGCCGCTGCAGACCCCCAGGCCGTCATCCGCTCCTGGCACCGCATGCTGGCGGTGGATGGGTTCCTGATGTTCTCCTGTTTCGGGCCGGACACCCTGCGCAGTCTGCGCAGGCTCTACGCGA